>CAVJKI010000025.1:0-13529 GCA_963649995.1 Sodaliphilus sp. | reverse complement strand
TGTCTTTGTACTTTGGCATTTTTTTACCTCCATAATGATATCTTTATTCTATACCTTTTCGGAGGTTTACACAAGATATTAAGAAGTCTCCTGCTTTCAGCAGGAGGCATCAACTTTATTTACACTTTCTCGCTTTTGAATCTGCCCACAACCTTTGCATTCTTGTCAATATTGACCTCAAACCTCAGCGTACACGGCGGATAATGAGCATTTTCACCCTCGGCAATAACCTCATAGAAGAAAGCCAGCGCCCCGCCGTCCTCCATACGTCTTACCGCACACTTGCAGAAGCCTTCGGAAATTGCCTGCTTTACATAAGGTATACCACGGTCGTATGTACAGAAATTATCCTCCGTAACGGGAATATTGACATCTCCGTCCGAACAGCTGTTTTCTCTCAGCATTGTTTCAAGCGGCGATACCTTCTTACGGCTGAATTCCGCAAACGGCGCTTTCTTGGCGATTTCGCCCTTTCTTGCAGGCTGACCGTTGATTCTCCAGCACGGACGTGTAACCACCACCGTTTCACCTATATGAAAGTCGTTGTTCAGATGCTCGCTCTGTGCCGAATAGTAATTCAGCGTGTCCTTGTCAATAACCACTTCCTTGGCCTTGTCACGCACTATTCCCACGAGCTCAAGCATAGATAAAAGCTCGCCCGCCTTTTCCATGCATTTTTCATCTGTCCATATCTCATAGTTACGGAAATTGTTGCGCCAGTACGTTTTTATCGGCAGGTCGCCTATAAGCGACTGTATCCTCATTTCCCAGTCGAACAGAATACCGCTCTTACTGCGTATCTTGTTCTCCTTTATTGCGTTGAGCGGTTCAAGGAGCTGTGCGAAAGAAGCGATATTATCGGCAATATCCTGCGCTATGTACTTTCTTGTATCCGTTGTTTTCTTCTTTTCGTTTTCTTCCTCTATCTTTTCATCATGGTATTTATCAAAATCGTCCTGCCCTGCGTCAGCGGTATCAAACATTGAGAATACCTCGGACGGATCATTGAACGTCTTCTTCTCCTTCGGCTCGTCCTCCATCAACAGATCGCCGAACAGATCCTCGACCTCCGCAACATTATCATCATGCTTTTCTTCCGTTATCTGTACAGGCTTATATGCCTCGTCCGGCAAATCAAAGAAGTCCATTGTTCTCGGCTTTTCTTCCGCAGATCGTAACAAAATTTCATCGGAAAACTCACTATCAAGCTCATCGTCCGCTTCATTCGTAATCTGCGCCTGCTCAACCATTGCAACAGTTTCATTTTCAATCTGCTCAGCCGCTTCTGCAACCTCATTTTCAGCCGTTTCAGTAGCCTCATTCACAGCCTGTTCCTCAGCCACAACAGCACTTTCCTCTGCCATTACCGCACCGAACTGCTCCGCAAGCGACTGTTCACCCTCTGCCTTATCCTCTGTTTCAGCAACTTCCTCGCTTACTGCCTGTTCAGCCGCTTCCGCAACCTCATTTTCAGACTGTTCAGCCGCTTCTGCAACCTCATTCTCAATCTGCTCAGCCGCCTGTGCAGCCTCATTTTCATCCTGTTCCTCAGCCACAACAGCACTTTCCTCTGCCATTACCACACCGAACTGCTCTGCAAGCGACTGTTCATTCTCTGCCGTATCCTCTGCTTCGGCAACTTCCTCGCTTACTGCCTGTTCAGCCGCTTCTGCAACCTCATTTTCAGCCGTTTCAGTAGCCTCATTCACAGCCTGTTCCTCAGCCACAACAGCACTTTCCTCTGCCATAACAGCCCCAAACTGCTCCGCAAGCGACTGCTCACCCTCTGTCTTATCCTCAGCTTCAGCGACTTCCTCGCTTACTGCCAGTTCAGCCGCTTCCGCAGCCTCATTTTCAATCTGTTCAGCCGCCTGTGCAATCTCATTTTCAGCCTGCACCTCAGCCACAACAGTACTTTCCTCTGCCATAACCGCACCGAACTGCTCCGCAAGCGACTGTTCACTCTCTGCCGTATCCTCTGCTTCAGCAACTTCCTCGCTTACTGCCTGCTCAGCCGCTTCTACAGTCTCATTTTCAATCTGCTCAACCACCTGTGCAATCTCATTTTCAGTCTGTTCCTCAGTCGCAACAGCACTTTCCTCTGCCATTACCGCACCGAACTGCTCAGCAAGCGACTGTTCACCCTCTGCCGTATCCTCTGCTTCGGCGACTTCCTCGCTTACTGCCAGTTCAGCCGCTTCTACAGTCTCATTTTCAATCTGCTCAACCACCTGTGCAATCTCATTTTCAGTCTGTTCCTCAGTCGCAACAGCACTTTCCTCTGCCATTACCGCACCGAACTGCTCAGCAAGCGACTGTTCACCCTCTGCCGTATCCTCTGCTTCGGCGACTTCCTCGCTTACTGCCAGTTCAGCCGCTTCTACAGTCTCATTTTCAATCTGCTCAACCACCTGTGCAATCTCATTTTCAGTCTGTTCCTCAGTCGCAACAGCACTTTCCTCTGCCATTACCGCACCGAACTGCTCAGCAAGCGACTGTTCACCCTCTGCCGTATCCTCAGCTTCGGCAACTTCCTCGCTTACTGCCTGTTCAGTCGCTTCTGCAACCTCATTTTCAGACTGCTCAGCGATTTCCACAACCTCATTCTCAATCTGCTCAACCGTCTGTGCAGCCTCATTTTCAGCCGTTTCAGTAGCCTCATTCACAGCCTGCTCCTCAGGCTCGGTTACCGAAAGGTCAAAAATACTCTCGTCTATCGGCTCGCTTTCTGATACGGCAGACGGCAAATCTGCTGAATTCTCAACAACAGCCGCCGCAACAGGAACAGCCGCCATTACACCGTTTTCATGCACCGTGTTTGCAAAATGAGAGACTTCGTCGGTAAATTCCCGCTTATCTTCAAGGCTCTGTTCCGTATTCCCGTCCTGCTTTATCTCCTGCGCTTCGGGAGCTTCCTCTGTATCCTGAGGTGCGTCACAGCTTACCTTTTCATCGGGCTTTTCCAGCCTGTTGAAATGGTCGAACACGCAATCAAAGCTCACGCCCTGACTATTATCCTCATCAGAGCTTATGAATGTAAAATTGACAGGCTTTATCTCAGGCTCGCTGTTGTCACGCTCAGATAAGTCCTCATATCGGCGTGTAGCCGTATCTATCCTGCTTTTAAGTATATCAGTCTGTCTGTTTTCGCTCACAGGCTTTCTGATAAACTCACTGCGGCTTACTTCTTCCCCGCTTTTCCATGCGGTGTTCTTCTGCTTTTTGAGCGGTGTCTGCGCCTCGTCAAGCTTTCTCTTTGCATAAACCGCCGCACCTACTGCCGCCGCTGTACCTACTGCCGCCGCAATCGCTTTTCCAAGTTTCATATATTACCAACCTCCCGGCTAACGCCGAAATTTTATTTTATTCAACGCTCTTGAGTGCCTCAACCATATCGACCTTCATAAGCCGTTTGTGCATGAACAGCATTACTATCACAGCAAAGCATATCGTGATAAGTCCCGAAATAAGGAAGCTTAACGGGTGAACTGTTCTGCCGAACATAACCATATCTATTTCAGCCGTCCTTACGACGAAATCAACAAGGAATCTGCCGAACACCATGCCCGTCACCGTTCCGATAAGCGTCAGTATCGCCGTTTCCCTGAACACATACATTGACACTTCCTTATCGTAGAAGCCGAGTACCTTAAGCGATGCGATTTCTCTTATACGCTCATTGATATTGATATTCGTAAGATTGTAAAGCACTATGAAAGCAAGCGCACCCGCACTCACTATAAGCACTGCTATTACAAGAAGCAGTGAGTTCAGCATTGTTCTGAACGTTCCCTCAACGCTTGTCTTGAAGCTGACCCCCATAACGCCGTCTATCTTCATAAGCTCGTTTGCAAGCTCGTCCCTGTCGCTTTCGGGCATATCGTCGCCCTCGTCGGAATTGAAGAAATAGCTGTTATACGGGAGTGAATCCTCGCCGCTTAGCTTCTTATAAAGATTTTCCGTTATATAAACATAGTGATGTGCATAGTTCTCGCATATCTCCGTTACCGTTGCGGTAACTTTTTTCGTGTCCGCAAGCACAAGCGTTATCGTATCGCCCTTTTGCACACCGCCGAGAAGCGTTGCAAGCTTTTCATTGATTATAACTCCGTCGTCTGTTACGGCGTACTGCTCGCCTGTATGTCTGTCCTTTACCGTCACAAACTGAGCTATCGTTTCGTTATCTGCTCCGCCGAAAATATATGCGTCCGTATTTTTCTTGCCGTTATAAACCGTTATCTGCTTCTGATATATCTTGTTTCCGTCACAGTTATAACGTTCAAGCATCGTTTCTATCTTTGCTGTCTGTTCATCGGATGCCGTGCTGTCATAAGCCGCAAGACCCGTGTAATTGCTTATCTCGCCGAACTGTTTCTGAATTATGTCGTTTACGCTGTCATAAACGCCGAAGCCGGTCAGCACAAGCGCCGTACAGCCTGCTATGCCTACTATCGTCATAAGCATTCTTCTCTTATAGCGGAATATGTTACGCATAGTCACCTTGTGACTGAACGACAGCCTGTTCCATATAAAGCCTATACGTTCAAGCAGTATCTTCTTACCGCTCTTGGGCGTTTTCGGCCGCATAAGAGTAGCCGGGCAGTCATGGAGTATACCGCTACATGAGAAGTACACCGTTACCGCCGTAAGCAGTACAGCCGCCGCTACCGTGCATATCATCAGAACAAAGTCATACGGCAACAGCATATCGGGTATCGTGTACATCATGGCATACGCCTTTATAATGATCGCAGGGAATATCTTCATGCCGACAAGCATACCGAACACCGCACCGCATACAGCCGCTGTCAGCGCATAGAACATATACTTGAACATGATAGCCCCGTTCTTATAGCCGAGCGCTTTCAGCGTTCCTATCTGTGTACGCTGTTCCTCTACCATTCGTGTCATCGTGGTAAGGCATACAAGCGCCGCTACCATTACAAAGAACAACGGGAACACTATAGCGATGTTGCTTATTCTTTCGGAATTTTGTCCGTATTCGCTGTAGCCGGGGTTATCGTCACGGGTAAAGAGATACCACACGGGCTTGCTTATCTTTTCAAGCTGTTCTTTGCCGTCGTCTATCTTCTTCTGTGCGTCAGCAAACTGCTTATCGGCGTCTCTTTTTGCCGTTTCAAGCTTTGCCTTGCCCTCGCTATATTCCTTTAAACCCTTTTCGTAGTCCGCATAGCTCTTGTCATATTCAGCCTTTCCGCTGTCATACTGAGCCTTGCCCGAAATATACTGTGCATAGCCTGCGTCGTACTGAGCCTTGCCTGCATCATACTGTTCCTTTGCGCTCTCATATTGTGCAAGTCCGCTTGTGTACTGAGAATAGCCGTCATCATACTGTTTCTTGCCGTCCTCGTACTGTGCATAGCCTATTTCATATTGCAGTTTTCCGTCGGTATACTGCTTATATCCGTCGTTATATTGCTTAAGCCCGTCCTCATACTGCTTTTTCTGCTTGTCAAGCTCTGCCTGTGATCTGTCGAGCAGCTTTATGTCTGCGTCATAGACTTCCTTTGTGATACTTCCGTTCTTATAGGAGCTTTCAAGCGTATCACGGCTTGTATCGAGCAGTGTCTGCTGACTTAATATCTTTGAATTTGTATCGTCAAGCTGTGCCTTGCTTGATTTTAACTGTGCGTCGGCGTTTTCAAGCTGTATCTTCGCTGTCACAAGCTCTATATAGCTGTCGTCAAGCGTTTTCTTGCCGCTTTCAAGCTGAGCCTTGGTTTCGTCAAGCGTTTTCTTGGTATTATCAAGCACGGTCTTGGTTGCAGTAAGGGTTGCCCCGTTGGAATCAAGCTCTTTTTTTGCTTCGTCAAGCTGAGCCTTTGATTCTTCAAGTGTTTTCTTTCCGTCCTCAAGCTTGGGCTTTGCCTCGTCAAGCTGCTTCTTTGCGTCCGCAAGCTTATTTTCATTCTCCTCTATTTCTGCATAAGCTTCGCTTTTTTTCTTATCAAGCTCTTTTTGCCCGTCGTCAAGCTCCTTTTTTGCGTCGCCTACGATCTCGTCAAACCGTTCTTCTTCCCTTACGTCGGCAATACTCTGTATCTGCTTGCCGAGGTCGTCACGGGCTTTTTCATATTCCTCGCTGTAGCAGTTGTATTCTTTGAGCTTATCGGAGGTAATGACTACCTGCGTGTACACCTCAGTCTTAAAACAGCTCTGCGGAATATAGCAAAGCATATAAATCGAGCCACTGCCTATAGTCGTATTACCACGCTCAACATCGGAAATGTACATAGGCGACTCGAATTTTCCGACGATAGTAAACTCCTTTACCGAAAGCGTATCGTCAATATCCGTGTCCTCGTCACCGCAAAGCGTGAGCTTATCGCCGACTTTATACTGCGTGAGCATCTTACTGCTGTCAATAACACATTCGTTTTCTTTTTCAGGCAGTCTGCCGTCAATTATCTGCAAGGAGCTGTACGGATTGTTCTCGCCCGTGTTGTCAAGCGAATACACCCTTGCGACCTTCTTTTCACCTGCGTCAGTATTGACATAAGCGTCCGTGAAATATCCGGGATAGATATTTACGTCCGAAAGTCCGTCCTTCAGCGCCTTTATATCGTTATCGTCAAAGCCGTATGTCGATACAAGTCTGTAATCAAGCAGTGAGGTCCTGTCGTAATAATGATCAGACGATTCCTTCATTGCAGGCGCACTCTGCAACAGTCCTGCAAAAAATCCCGTGCCGATAGCTATTATACCGAATATCGAAAGAAAACGGCTTTTCGTTTTCCTCATCTCGGCAAATGCGTTTTTCAGCATTGCATTCTTCATATCCGTTCCCTCTCCCGCTTACCACTCAATTTCTTCAACGGGTGTGGGATGCTCGTTTACAACTATCTCACTCACCTTACTGCTTTTCATGTGTATAACTCTGTCAGCCATAGGGCATATTGCCGTGTTGTGCGTTACAAGTATGACCGTCATATTATCACTGCGGCAGGTGTCCTGCAAAAGCTTAAGTATCATTTTGCCCGTGCTATAGTCGAGCGCACCTGTCGGCTCGTCGCACAGCAACAGCTTGGGCTTTTTCGCAAGCGCCCTCGCAATGGCAACTCTCTGCTGTTCACCGCCCGAAAGCTGTGCGGGAAAGTTATTTATCCTGTCGGTAAGACCGACCTTTTCCAGTATCTCAACAGCAGGGATATAGTCCTGTACCGTCTGAGTAGACAGCTCTATATTTTCCTTTGCCGTCAGATTCGGGATAAGGTTATAAAACTGAAAGATAAAGCCTATATCATATCTGCGGTAGTCGATAAGCTCTTTTCTGTTATATCCGCTTATCTTACTGCCGTCTACATAAAAGCTTCCCGATGTGGCGGTGTCCATACCGCCCAGTATATTAAGCACAGTAGTCTTGCCCGATCCGCTCGGTCCTACTATTATCGCAAACTCTCCCTTTTCAATATCAAAGCTTACCTTATCGTTGGCGTTTATCGTTATATCTCCCATACGATACTGCTTTGTGATGTTGCTCAGCGTAACAAAACTCATTATAATTCCTTACTGTCCTTTCATCTGCCCGTATGCCGCTTACAGCTTTAAAAATTGTTATTCTATTAAATTATATCATTTTTTACGGTACAATTCAACATTTATTTATAGTGTATTCCGACAATTTTAACGGCGTATAAATTCTGCCGACACCGCAGCCGTACCGAAGCCGATTTTTTTTATAAAACAGGATTTTTTCAGCAAGCCAAAACAGAAAATTTAGCCCCGACCTTTAGTATAATCACGGCAAAAATAAAAATTATTCTCATTTTACTTGACAAACACCTTAGTGTGTGCTACAATATCATTCGGAAAAATCCCTTATCAAGAGCGGTTTACATTTTCCGCATAAATGTGCGGATCGGGAGTCAGGCTCCGTAAACCCAGCAACCGTTTCGTAAGCTTTTGTCTTACGAAAAATGGTGCTAATTCCTACGGCACGGCAAGGGCTGTGACCGAAAGATGAGGAGCAAGCAGTCAGCAAGCTCCGAAAGGGGCTTTTTTTCATGCAGTTTTACGCAGAAAAATGCGTATGGAATGTGGCATAAAGCCGCTATATGAAAGGAAAAATCAATGGCAAAATACTTATTCACTTCCGAAAGTGTTACAGAGGGTCACCCCGACAAGATCTGCGACAGAATTTCCGACGGTGTACTCGACGCAATATTAGAGCAGGACAAGAATGCCCGTGTAGCCTGCGAGACCTGCGCTACAACAGGCATGGTACTGATAATGGGCGAGATAACAACAACGGCGAACGTTGACATTCCCGCCATAGCAAGAGATGTTATAAAGGAAACCGGCTACGACAACAGCGACTACGGCTTTGATTACAAGACCTGCGCTATCCTCACTACGCTTGACAAGCAGAGCCCCGATATAGCAATGGGCGTCGACAACGCTCTTGAAAGCAGAGATAAGAACGAGTTTGACACAGGCGCAGGAGATCAGGGTATGATGTTCGGTTATGCGTGCGATGAAACAAAGGAGCTTATGCCCCTCACAATTTCACTTGCGCATGCTCTTGCAAAGAAGCTCACTGCGGTAAGAAAATCAGGCGAGATTCCTTATCTTCTCCCCGACGGCAAAACACAGGTTACTATCGAATACGATAACGGCGTTCCCTCCCGTGTAGATACAGTGGTAGTATCATCACAGCATAAGGCTGACGCAGACGAGGAACAGCTCCGCCGTGATATTACCGAAAAGGTTATAAAGACGACAGTTCCCGCCGAGCTTCTTGACGATAACACAAAGATACTTATTAACCCCACAGGCCGTTTTGTAATAGGCGGACCTCAGGGCGACAGCGGACTTACAGGCAGAAAGATAATAGTAGATACCTACGGCGGTGTCGGCAGGCACGGTGGCGGCGCATTCTCAGGCAAGGATCCCACAAAGGTTGACCGTTCAGCCGCTTATGCCGCAAGACACGTTGCAAAGAACATCGTAGCCGCAGGCATAGCAAAGCGTTGCGAGGTCGAGCTTGCATACGCTATCGGCGTTGCCCACCCCGTATCGATATTTGTTGACACCTTCGGCACAGGCATAAAGCCCGACAGTGAAATTTCAGCCGCAGTAGGCGAGGTATTCGACCTTCGCCCCAGCGCTATAATCAGCGCACTGAACTTAAGAAACACCAAATACAGACCCCTTGCCGCTTACGGCCACATGGGACGTACAGACCTTGACGTTGCTTGGGAAAAGACAGACAAGGTCGACGAGCTTAAAGCCGCACTCAATATAAAGTAATCAGACAATACAGCTAAAGCCGTTACGGAACACCGCAACGGCTTTATTTTTATGAGCAAATAATCACAGAATACTAGTTTTTCTTTTCAAATCTTCACTATCCTTCCGAATCTTTCGTATGAATTAAAGTTACCCGTTTTCTCAACATTATTTACCTGTCAATAATCAAGTAAAAATGTAGCCCGTTTCTTACATTAAATTTTTATTGTTTTTTAATAATTACAGCAATATTCGGGAGGGGCAAGCCCCTTCCCTACTAATATTTTCCTGATATAATAATTTATATATTTCTCCTAAGAAATCTTATCTAAAAGACTATCGGTAGCCTTTTTATAAAAACCACTAATATAACAATAATTTTTTCAACCAACAAAGCCGTTACGGAACACCGCAACGGCTTTATTTTCTACCTAAATCCAACACATAACCACGCCGTCAGCGTAAGTCACGCATATTGCTATCATTTAGAACGGCGAAATGGGAGTGGCGACACGCCACGCGGCACACTGCCGCTTATTCTCCGAAATCCGTAACTATGTACTTCGGCGCACCCGGCGTTGAATACACCCACCTGTCTATATGCCCCTCACTTATGAAATACGGCGCTTCAAGCGGCACACAGCCATCATCACAGCAGTTTACTATTATCAGCTTTATTTTCATCTTTTCGGGTATAATCGCCTTGATATATACGCAGGCGCAATCCCCCACCTTTATTCCGCTTTTAAGCTCCGCAAGCCCCGCAAGGTTCGGCGCAAGCTCTATGAAAATCCCGTAATCCTCTATCGACCTTACAATACCCGGCACGGTTTCTCCCACCGCAAAGCGCTCGGCATTCTGTTGCCACGTTCCGAGAAGCTCCTTGTGAGTAAGACAGATATGCCCGTCATCTCTGCCCTTAACCACGGCAAAAATATCCGCCCCTACCGAAAATCTGTCCGCAGGATGAACTATCCTCGACACGGAAATAGCGTCTATCGGTATCATAGAGGCTATCCCGCAGCCTATATCTACAAAGCACCCGAACTGTTCAAGGTGCGTTACCCTCGCCCCGA
Source organism: Sodaliphilus sp. (assembly GCA_963649995.1). Taxonomy (GTDB): domain Bacteria; phylum Bacillota; class Clostridia; order Oscillospirales; family Ruminococcaceae; genus Ruminiclostridium_E. The sequence continues at coordinate 3,204 of CAVJKI010000025.1, read as the reverse complement.
TGACATCACCGGGAGTAAGCTTTGATATATATTCCCTGTCAGCCTCCTCCTGCGCCGCTCTGCGTGACAGTATCGCCACAGGCTGACTTCCCGTTTCATCTATCTTCGTTATCTTAAAGCACACAGGCTTTCCCACTCTCGATATCAGCGCAATATCCCTCGTTACACCGCTTTCGATCCCGATTGCGCCCTCACTTCGCGGGATAATACCCTTCATACAGCCGAGATCAACGTGCATATTATGCTCTGCGTCGCAAACCGTACACATCGCTTCAAGCACAGCCCCCGACATTGCCGCCTGCATAAGTGTTTTAGCCGACTGCAAAGCCGCCGTATTCTCCCTGTCCGCAAGCCTTCTTCCCTCAGGTAAAAATTCCGTCATTTGAAATACCGATCCTTCCTCGTTTTGATTTCTTTTTTATAAATGTATGACAGAGCTTCTCCGATTATGTTAACATAATTTCCTGTTTGAAATTTCACATAATAATTGCAATTATCGTTGATTTTAACGGGATTTTCTGCTACAATAGAGTAAAAAGGTGTACAGCACCGCATAAGCCCTTAATCTTGATCGGAGAAATCATGTTTATTCAAAGCGGAACATTAAAACGTGCAGGCCTGCTTGCCGCAGTAGTTGCTGTCGGCACAGCGGCTACCATAACCTATAACGCATTTTTGTCGTCTAACAGCGGACTGCCCGAAGTCCTGTCGCCTCTGCAACCGATAGCAAAGGACGACGACGGCGAGGTAATGCAAAAAGCCGATATTTCCTTTTCCCCCACCGAAAGCTTTTTCAGCGAGGATATAGCAGTTGAGCTTACAGCTGCAGACAAAACTGCAACGATATACTATACCACGAACGGCGAAACCCCCACCGAGAAATCCAACAAATACACAAATCCCATAAAGGTAAACAGCGGTAAGGACGTTACCGCCAAAACCATAAAGGCTATCGCCGTAAGCGAGAACGGCACGTCCGAGGTATTCACCAAGAGCTATGTTACGGGCGATGATGTTGCCGAACGCTTCGAGGACGGAACTTATGTGTTCGTGCTTTCGGCGAACAACGACGACCTTTACGACTATGAAAACGGCATAGCCGTTGCAGGAAAGATCCGTGACGACTGGCTTGCAAACGAGTATGACGGAACAAGAGATGTAACCCCCAACGATCCCGCAAACTGGAATCAGGTCGGCATGGCAGGCGAACGCCCCATGTATGTCGAAGTATTTTCAAGCGACGGCGAACAGCTTATTTCACAGCAGGTCGGCGCAAGAGTTGCAGGCGCATATTCTGCGGCAGTAGACCAGAAATCATGGAAGCTTATCGCAAGAACGATCTACTCCCCCGACAACGGAAAATTCAACTACCCGTTCTTCTCCGATGCGACCGATGAAGGCGGCGCAATTCTGACAAAGATCGACCGCATAGTTCTGCGCAACGGCGCTAACGACCGTGAATTTGCAGGCGTGCGTGACGAGCTTTCAATGTCGCTTGCCAAGCAGTCGGGCTACCTTGATGCACAGTCGACCGCTCCCGCCGCAGTATTCCTGAACGGAAAGTATTACGGCTTTGCATGGCTTCATCAGAATTTCAGCCGTGCATATCTTGAAGAACGCTACGGCGGCACAAAGGACAACTATCAGGTAGTCGGAAAAGCCGAGGGTAAGATAGTCGACGAAAACGCCGAGGGTGCGGCAGACGATTATAACAAGGTACTTGAGCTTGCAGAAAGCGGACTTACCGACGACAAGAAGTTTGAACAGCTCTGCTCGATGATCGATATAGACAACTATATGCACTACCTTGCAATGCAGTTATTCATCGACAACCGTGACTGGCCGGGTAATAACTACAAGGCGTGGCGTTATGTAGCCTCCGAGGACGAGGAGGTAACAAGCGAGTATCAGGACGGCAAATGGCGTTACTTCTTCTATGACGCCGAATTTGCATGGGGTCTTTATTCAGACGGCTATGCAAATAAGACCCTCACCAAGATGCTGAAAGGCACGCACCCCGCAGGCGGCTCTGTGCTTATCACAGCGCTTATGGAACGTGCGGATATGCGTGAAAAGCTTGCAAATAACCTCTGCGACCTTATAGGCGGAGCATTCAGCACGGAAAATATTCTTGCAACCCTTGAGCAGAAGCTTGCCGACAGCGACAAGGAACAGATGTACGCTCTTAAAAAAGGCATAACCTCAACATGGGCAAACGAGGGTACGTTTGAGAACAGCAGAAATGAGATAAGAGAATTTGCGGACAAGCGTGCAGATATAATCCTCAGCGATATATGCCGCAATTTTGAAATAGACAAGGACGATACGTACAAGGTAAAGCTGAACGGCGCAAAAGGTCTTAAGGTAACGATGAATATTCAGACCGTAAAGGACTCAGGCACGGCAACAGCCGAATACTTCACGCCTTATAAGGTAAAGCTCACCGCCGAGGATATGTCGGGCTACACCTTCACAAGCTGGGAAATAAACGGCAAGACCTATACCGACCGTGAGATAACTATCGACAGCTCTATGGCTAAAAAAGGCAAGATAACCATAAACGCACGCAGTGAAAAATCGACCTCTACGGGAGAGCTTCTTTACATAAGCGAGGTCTACACAGGCGGCGATGCCGACTGGATAGAGCTTTACAACCCCAACGACAGCGACGTATCCACAAGAGGTCTGTACCTCACCGATAAGGAGGATATGCTCAACCGTTATAAGATACCGACCGTTAATGTAAAGCCCCATTCAACGCTTACAATTGTGTGCAAGAACAACAAGTCTGAAAACACACTGATGAAAATGCAGACAAATTTCAGCCTTAAAACAGGCGAAACGCTGATACTCAGCAACGAAAACGGCGATATACTCGGCAAGGTCGCAATAATCGACTGCGACGAGAACGAATCGCTTGTAAGACAGCGTGACGGAAGCTACGCCAAAGGCACGCCTACCTTTGAAAAGAACAGCCCGTAATCATGGCATAAAAACAGCCGTACATTGTTTCCCAAATGTACGGCTTAATTTATTGTCTAAAGCCAACCTATAAATATCATTTTTCCGTCGGGCATTGCAATTCAATTCCCAACAAACATCATTTCAAACACTCCCGATATTATAATGTAATTGATATTTTTGTGACCTTATCAGTACAACTGCACTATCACCGAAACTTCTAAAAAACGTACTATCCTGAGA
>CAVJKI010000024.1:0-13842 GCA_963649995.1 Sodaliphilus sp. | reverse complement strand
GATGTATATAAGTAACAGATTCAAATGCTTTTTTGAATAACAGCTATTATACCATTGTAAAGCGACTACAATATCATAATAATTTTGTTTTGTTATTTGAATTAACATTTGTTAAACGGTAGATGAAGTCAACAAACCACAGTGTAAACGGTTTGCGGATTTTTATTATCTGTATAAAGTTATTCATGCAAAAAAGAAAGGGGAAACAGGATCAAATATGAAATTACTGAAAAAATACACAATAATACTTGCCTTGACGCTTGCAGCAGTTTTTATGATTATCGGTTGCTCCAACACTGCACAGCCACAGATCAGCGGAAAATCACTTTTTGAAATTGAGAACTGTGATAGTATTGAGCTGCAAATAGGCTCATCGGAATACAAAGCAAAAGAACAAAAAGACATTGATAATATATCAGCTCTTATGACATCGCTGACGTTAAAAAAAGTCAACATTGATGACCTTGAGGGAGGAATATCGATTATTGTGAACACTCCTGACAAAAAAGCGGTTATCAATGTTTGCGGTAAAAATATCCTTTATAACAATCAGTGGTACGAAGCGACCGAGGATATTAGTGATCAGCTTCGACAATTCTTTGATTGACAACATTCAGATTATGAAAAGTCAATGCAGGGCGTATAACAACGCTGTGCATTGACTTTTTTAGTTTGCCGCAGATACCGAACACCTGTAAAGTCCTGACTGTTTGGCAATGGAGCGACCTTGCCCTTGACATATTTGCAGGCGAAGAATGAAAGCGTCACAGCGGGTTATTGCGGTGTTATTTCTTATGTAAATTTACTCTGTTTTTAGTTTATTAGCCTAAAAATTAAGTAAAAAATTTAACAAAAACTATTGCAATTAAAAAATGGTTATGATATACTTAATACAAAGAGCGTTTTACGCTTCTTAACGGAAATATGACATTATCAAGGAGAATCAAGTATGAACGTAAAAGTTATCAACGGTACATCTTTACCGAACATCCCTTGGCAGGATCGTCCCGCAGGCTGTAAGGACGTTATCTGGCGTGCAGATAACAACCCCATAATCCCCCGCGACCTTCTTCCTACAAGCAACTCAATCTTCAACAGCGCAGTTGTTCCTTTCGAGAGCGACAAGGGCAAGTTCGCAGGTGTTTTCCGTGTTGACGACAAGGAAAGAAACATGGCTATCCACGCAGGTTTCTCTGAGGACGGCGTACACTGGAACATCAACGAAGAAAAGGTTGAATGGATAAACGACGATCCCGAAACAGCAGAAGCTAACCCCTGGCAGTACGGCTATGACCCCAGATGTGTATGGATCGAGGACAGATTCTGGATCACATGGTGCAACGCTTACGGCTGGAAGCCTACAATCGGTGTGGGCTGGACAAAGGACTTCAAGGAGTTCCACCAGTGCGAAAACGCATTCCTTCCCTTTAACAGAAACGGTGTTATGTTCCCCCGTAAGATAAACGGCAAGTACGTTATGTTCAGCCGTCCTTCAGACAGCGGTCACACACCTTTCGGCGATATGTACCTTTCACAGTCTCCCGATATGAAGTACTGGGGCGAACACAGACACGTTATGGCTCCCATGAAGGGCTGGGAATCACTCAAGATCGGTGCAGGTCCTATCCCGATAGAGACAAGCGAAGGCTGGCTGGTATTCTACCATGGCGTTCTCCAGAGCTGCAACGGTTATGTATACAGCTTCTCAGCCGCTATCCTCGACATCGACAAGCCCTGGAAGGTTAAGTATCGTTGCGCTGAGTACCTGCTCAACCCCAGAGAGTATTATGAGTGCGTAGGCGACGTTCAGAACGTTACATTCCCCTGCGCTGCACTCTGCGACGCTGATACAGGCAGAATTGCTATCTACTACGGTTGCGCTGATACTTGCGTAAGCATGGCATTCACAACTGTTGATGAAGTTGTAGATTACGTTAAGAAGCACAGCAGTGTTTGATTGACCGATAAAGCATAAAAAATTATCCCCTCCGCATTAAGCGGAGGGGATTTTTGCATATATACGTTCTGAGATCTGTAGCTTACATATTAAGCATTGCCTTTTCTTCTGCGTTAAGCCTTGAGGCGTACACTTTATACCCCTCTTCGCCGTAGCTGTTAAGAATTATATCCGTTACTTCACGGAAAATGTATTGCATTGCTTTCTTTGAACTTAAAAACAGCTTTTTATCAAGCACTTCGCCGTTCGGCGTGTGACTGCAAACATAAATCAGACATACACGTTTTGCCGTAACCATGAAATGTTCACTGTAGCAACTGCCTGTGAACGAGTACACGGGCGAAATATCAAGCTTCCGAAAACGTTCTTCGAGAGCCTTTAATTTTTTCGGTACACTTTTATGCTTAATAGGTTTATCTGTGCCGAAAATCTCATGTTTCATGCTTTTGTCCGAAATATGATCTTTGTAAATCTGAATTATTACCGAAACAAGCGCCGCCAGAGCTACGGCAGAGCCGAGAACAAGCAGTATTATACCTATAGGCGAATCGGTTATCTGTGAGCCGTTCATATAGTTGCCTCGGAATTATTGCTGTGTGTTTGTGGTTGTTGAAGTACCGCTCATCGTTGTTGTGCTTGTGCTGTTATGTACGGGTACGGTGTAATCCTGCGGCTGTATCGGCGCTCCGCAGTGAGGGCAGGCGTTGCAGCTGCCTACGGTATAAACGCCGCCGCAGTATTCGCAGGAAGCCTGCTTCATTGTTACCGACTGAGCGGGAGCTTGTGTAAACGGAATATCATTTGCTCCCATTGCCACTTCCACAGCTCCCTTGTATTTATTTGCGTTCGGGCGGAAGAATACCATGAAGAATGCGTGTATACAAACGAATATCAGTACAAATAAGCCCATACCGAATGTTTCACCCTCAAAGCTGAAGTTCATTACAGTAGGTGTCAGAGCTTCAAAGCTGTCGGTTATAGCGTCGTTTACCGATGTTCCTGCGACAAGCAACCGTCTGTGGAGATCGTTTGTAAAGTCGTATGCGACCGATGATGTGATTATGTTGTCTGTATCATCGCCCTGCATACCCTCCCAGTACCAGTTGTTGAACTCATCGTTGGGATCTTTGGGCTGTGAGTATACGATAAGCCAGTGCTTTTCATCGTAGAACTTATTTACATAAAGCTCATAAGCGTATTTTTCGAGGCTTGTATAATTGCCCTCCCAGTCGGAATTATACACCGTCATTACGGCAGGAGTGATTCCCGTTGTGTTGAAAAAATCCTCAAGTGCGTTGCTCAGCTTTGATGTGTCGCCGAGGACATGAGCATCGTCCTGTATAATTATCTGTGAGTTATAGTCTACCTTAAGCTTAGACGGTATGCCGAATGAGGAAAAAATCAGCATAAGCGCCATCATGACAAACGGTACATATACTATCAGCAACAGGTATCTTAATTTGCTCGGGCCTTTCGACAGGTCGGTGTCGGAGTAGACGTAGTTCGGAACACCGTTGGTATAGTATACGAATCTTCTTGCACCGGGGAAGTATGTACGGGAAGTCCTTATTCTGCTTGAGCTTCCTCCCGATGATGAATGATGTGATGAGCTGTGTGATGAGGAGTGGTGGCTTCCGCCGCCGTGTGAGCCTCCGCCTGATGAGTGTGGCATAATCTACCTTCTTTCATATAATCTCTGGGATTATTCTACCATAAATTCAGCGTCAAATCAAGATAAAAGCAGGCACAGAATACCGTATGGAATTGTAAAACTACAGCAGAAGAAATGTAAAATCATGCGCCTTTATTGTAAAACCGACATTTCAAACGGCTTTGTTATGCGGAAAAATCAGTTTTACAAAAACTTTACAGACATTATACCATTACTTGCTTTAATGTAAAGTCCGTTCTGACTATAATATGAAATGCAGTCGGGAGGGAAACCGAACGACAGGTAAAACAAGTACATAAATAGTATGGAGTATCATTAAACTCCGGGGTAACTCCCCATTCAAGAAAGGAAAACAACATGAACAAGAAGTTAATATCACTTATCGCAGGAGTAGCTTTAGTAGCTACAGCAACAGGATGTTCAAACGCTGCAACAAGCAGCACAACAGACACAAGCTCGGCAAACGCATCATCAGCATCTGATTCATCAAAGGCTGACGATTCATCGGCAGACGCTTCCGCTACAGAAGAACTCAGCGGTACACTGTCAATGAACGGCTCTACATCAATGGAAAAGGTTATCAAGGCAGTTAACGGCGCATTCATGGAGAAGAACAAGGGTGTAACGGTTAACTTAAACCTCACAGGCTCAGGTACAGGTATCCAGGAAGCTTCCGAGGGCAAGTGCGACATCGGTAACTCCTCAAGAAAGCTCAAGGACAACGAGGCTGAAAAGCTTGACGCTACAGTAATCGGTCTTGACGGTATCGCTCTTGTAGTAAACCCCGTAAACAAGCTTGAGGACATCACAATCGAGGATCTTGCAAAGGTTTATGCAGGCGAGATTACAAACTGGAAAGAGCTTGGCGGCGACGACAAGGCTATCGTAGTAATCGGTCGTGAGGACGGCTCAGGCACAAGAGACGGCTTCGAGTCGATCGTAATGGGCGACAAGCAGCCTAAGTACGCACAGGAGCTTGAATCTACAGGCTCGGTAATCAACGCAGTTGCTACAACAGACGGTGCAATCGGCTACGCTTCACTTGCAAACGTTGACGAAACAGTAAAGGCTCTTAAGATAGGCGGCGTTGAAGCTACAGAGGAAAACGTAAAGAGCGGTGCATACGAGGTACAGAGACCCTTCATCTGCGCAACACTCAAGGGTTCAGACAACAAGCTTGTAAAGGCTTACCTTGACTTCATTCTCTCAGACGAGGGTCAGGCACTTGTACTTGCACAGGGTGCAGTTCCCGTAAAGTAAGTTGATAATTCCTATACAGTAAGCATTTTTCCGGTAGCAGTCCGTTACCGGAATTTGCTGTATAAGTCTGTATAGCCCTGAAAGGATGGTTTACTTGGAAAAGACAAGCGACGCAGTTGTTGCGGTAGGCTCAGTTGGTAAGCAGAAATCTGCTATCAGAAGTAATAAATCGGGATTTACAAACGTTACAGAGCGTGTAATGAAGTACATATTCACAGCGTGCGGCATTACCGCTGTAGCGTGCGTCCTGATGATAACAATATACATGATAATATCGGGTGCCCCTGCCATAGGAAAAATAGGTATTACGGACTTCCTGTTCGGCGATACATGGTATGCCAAAAAGGAACAGTTCGGAATACTTCCGCTGATACTTACATCAATATTCGGTACTCTCGGCGCAATAGTGATAGGTGTGCCGATAGGTCTTATGACAGCGGTTTTCTTATCAGAGCTTGCCCCAAAGGCTTTGAAAAACGTTGTAAAGCCTGCGGTTGAGCTTCTTGCGGGTATCCCGTCGGTTATATACGGTTTGCTCGGCGCAAACCTTGTAAAGCCGCTTATGTACGGACTGGAGGAGATCATATATGCAAATGACGCCGAACACCAGTTCACGGGCGGCGCAAATCTCGCAAGTGCGATAGTCGTGCTTGCTATAATGATACTCCCCACAATTATAAATATCTCGGAAAACGCAATAAGCGCAGTTCCGTCAGAATACAGAGAAGCAAGCTACGGACTGGGTGCAACAAAGATACAGACGATTTTCAAGGTGGTTATACCTGCCGCAAAGTCGGGTATTGCCTCAGGCGTTGTACTCGGCGTCGGCAGAGCGATAGGCGAGGCAATGGCAATTATACTTGTTGCGGGCAACAGCGCAAATATGCCTGAGCTGTTCTCGTCGGTAAAATTCCTTACAACAGGTATCGTTGCGGAATTCCCGTATTCAAGCGGACTTCACAGAGAAGCGCTTTTTGCAATAGGTCTTGTGCTGTTTGTATTCATCGTGATAATAAATCTGATACTCAACGGCATACTCAAAAAGGGCGGCAAGAAAGAAAAAGCGGCTAAAACCGCAGGAAAGGCGTGATAGACTATGGCTAAAGCAGTTACAAATTCGCTTACAAGAAAGCGCAGAAGAATCAGCGACATAGTGCTGAAAGTGCTTATATTCCTGTCATCGGGCATAGTTGTTGCGCTGACGCTCGGCATGATAATCTACATAGTGATAAAGGGTACAGAGGGCATGAGCTGGACCTTCCTTTCAACGCCCGCATTCTCTTATCCTTATGAAAACTACGGCGTTCTCGGCAATATAATCAATACGCTTTATCTCGTATTGATTACGCTTATAGTTGCAACTCCTATCGGTGTAGGTGCGGCTATATATCTTACCGAATACGCAAAGCAGGGCAGACTTACAAGAATAATCGAATTTACAACCGAAACGCTTGCGGGTATCCCGTCAATTATATACGGACTTTTCGGCAGTGTGTTCTTCTACAACATTTTCAAGGTAAACTACTCACTGCTGACAGGTGCGCTGACGCTTTCAATAATGGTACTGCCCACTATAATCCGTACCACACAGGAGGCTATAAAGACCGTTCCCATGGGCTACAGAGAGGGCGCTATAGGACTTGGCGCACCTAAGTGGCACACTATAAGAACAGTAGTTCTCCCGAGCTGTATCGACGGTATACTTACATCGGTGATTCTGTCTATAGGTAGAATAGTCGGTGAATCTGCGGCGCTTATCTTCACGGCAGGTATTGCCGCTGAGGTAGGTATCAATTCTATTGCAGATATATTCGGCAAGGTGATGAATCAGGGCGGCTCGCTCACCGTTCAGCTTTACCAGTATGCACAGCGCGGCGGTGCAGAAATGAAATACGCATTCTCAACGGCGCTCGTACTGCTTGTCACTGTGCTTATAATCAATATCTGTGCAAAGCTCGTGGCTTACAGAATAAGAAAGAAACGCTCGGTATAAAGTCCAAAATTGAGAAAAGAGGATAAACAATGTCAGATATAATCGTACCGCAGAGCGATGTTAAGCTCTGTACAAGAAACGTTAATCTCTATTACGGAGAGAATCACGCACTCAAAGACATAAACCTTGATATAAAGACAAATAAGATAACCGCTTTTATAGGTCCTTCGGGCTGCGGTAAATCTACATATCTCAAAAGCCTTAACCGTATGAACGACCTTGTACCCGACTGTAAGATAACGGGTCAGTTCCTGCTTGACGGCGAGGATATTTATGCGGACGGCGTTGACACAAACGTACTGCGCCGCAGGATAGGAATGGTGTTCCAGAAGCCCAATCCGTTCCCGATGAGCATATACGATAATATCGCATACGGACCTAGGGTACATGGAATAAAGAGCAAGGCAAAGCTTGACAGGATAGTTGAGGAGAGCCTTATAGGTGCGGCTGTTTTTGACGAGGTAAAGGACAGACTGCACAAATCCGCACTCAGCCTTTCGGGCGGTCAGCAACAGAGAATATGTATAGCAAGAGCGATAGCAGTTCAGCCTGAGGTAATACTCATGGATGAGCCGACATCTGCGCTTGACCCCGTATCAACGTTAAAAATCGAGGAGCTTATGAACACGCTCAAGGAAAAGTATACGGTAGCTATTGTAACGCACAATATGCAGCAGGCAACCAGAATTTCCGACTTCACCGCATTTTTCTTAGTCGGTGAAATGGTAGAATATGCTCCGACAGACGAATTATTTTCACGTCCTAAGGATAAGCGCACAGAGGACTATATCACAGGACGTTTCGGTTGATTTTACGGTTTATATGTGATATTATATTGGAAAGGGCAAAAAAGAAATGAGAGAAACATTTGAACATAAGCTCGGTAAGCTGAACAACGACCTTATCCGCATGGGCGGAATGATAGAAGAAGCAATTGCGTCATCGATAACAGCACTGCGTGACAGCGACGCCGTTCTCGCACAGAAGGTAGTTGACGGTGACAGACTGGTAGACGAGGAAGAAAAGAATATCGAAAGCCAGTGTCTGTCGATAATACTGCGTGAACAGCCCGTTGCAAGGGATCTGCGTAAGGTGTCTGCTGCGCTGAAAATGGTAACGGATATGGAGCGTATTGCGGACAATGCCGCCGATATTGCGGAGATAAGCATTACAGCAGACGTATCTACTATCATGCACATCGTAAAAGAGATACAGACGATGAGCGAAAAGGTCATAATAATGGTTTCGCACTCTATAGATTCATTCGTAACTACAGATATGGAGCTTGCTAACGAAACTATAAAGGCTGACGATGAGGTTGACGAGCTGTTTATTTCAATAAGAAACCGCATAGTTGAGCTTATAAAGAGCGAGCATTGCAGCGGCGAGGTTGCAGTTGACGCTTTGATGATAGTAAAATATCTTGAAAGAATAGCAGACCACGCAGTAAATATCTGTGAGTGGGTAGAATTCTTCAAGACGGGCGAATACAAGAATACCCGTATTATTTAAAACGGAGGAAATATAATGGCTGAACGTGTCTATATAACCGAGGACGATGACAGTATAAGAGAGCTTGTAACGGTTGCGCTTTCCGCATATTCGTACGAGGTGGAGAGCTTTGTAAGCGCAGAGGATTGTCTTGCCGCAACCGAAAAACAGGTGCCGGACATATTCCTGTTTGACATAATGCTACCGGGTATGGACGGCGTACAGGCAGTTAAAATTCTGCGTGGACGGGAAGAAACAAAGAATACGCCCATACTTATGCTGACGGCAAAATCAGCCGAGATAGACAAGGTTTTCGGACTTGAGAACGGGGCAGACGATTATCTTACAAAGCCGTTCGGCATTATGGAGCTTGCCGCAAGAATAAAGGCACTGCTCAGACGTGCAGGAAGAAGTTCTTCCGACAGTGCTTCCGAGAAAATCACCGCAGGCGGTATAACGATAAATACCGCACTGAGAGAAGTAAGCCGTGACGGCAAGCCGATTGAGCTGACGCTGAAGGAATATGAGCTTTTGTTGTATCTGTTAAAGAACAGGTCAAGGGTCGTAAGCCGTGAGGAGCTTTTGACAAAGGTCTGGGGCATTGATTTTGTCGGCGAGACAAGAACTCTTGATATGCACATAGGAACGCTGAGAAAAAAACTCAGCGACGACGCCGAAAACGCTCATCTTATCAAGACAGTGAGAGGCATCGGCTACAGATTTATAGGAGAATAACAGGAGGACGTACAGATGAAGAAAGCACTTATAGTACGTTTCCTTATAGTGATAGCAATAGTTATGTCGGTATGTGTGGTATCGGCTACGGCTCTGCTTTCAAGTACGGAACAGAACGTAAGAAAAAGCGATATGCTGACCTCTCTCGGACTTATCCGTGAGATATACGAGGACGAGCCGAATCATGATTACGACCTTGCTTACAGATTAAGCTCACTTATCGGCAATGCCAGAGTGAGCTTTATCAATAAAGACGGTACTGTATTTGTAGATACATATATTGACGGCGAGCCTGACGATAATCATAATGACCGTGAGGAAATAAGACAGGCTGAGCTTACGGGAAGCGGAGTGTCGGTAAGATATTCAAGGACGCTCGGTAAAAATCAGATTTATGCCGCTATGAAGGTAAAGGACGACGACATAATCCGAATAAGCTACAACATAAACAGCTATATGGACTTTGCCTCAATGTTCATAGCGCCGATGCTGATTGCCGCCGCAATAGGTATAGTTGCCGGACTTATAGCGGTAAGCAGTGTCGCACGTCAGATAATGAAGCCTATCAACAGTATTTCTGCGGCTATGGGGAAGATGAAATATGTCGGCAACGACAGCGCCGCTTCCGAGCTTGAAGAAATACCGTCGCATAAGTACCCTGAGCTTGACGAATTCGTGACTATGTTCAATTTCATGCGAAAGAGCATACAGGACAATATGAAAACGCTTGAAAACGAACGTGAAAAGGAGCGCTTCATACTCGACAGCTTACAGGACGGCGTTATATTGTACGATAATGACTTGTCGGTAATTTCAATAAACCGTGCGGGACTTAAGCTCCTCGGTGCGCCTGAGGGCGGTATGATTTCCACTATTCCCGAGCTTGCCAGAAAGCCTGAGATAATCAGCGGTGCTGAAAAGGCGGCAAACGAGGACAAGACGGTGACTATTGACAGCACCGTTGACGGCAGAATACTGCTTGTACAGGTATTTCCCGTATCAAAGAGCGGTATTGACGCCATGCACGGCGGACTTATGGTTATCCGTGACGTTACGGACAAGCGTATGTCGGAACAGCTGAAAGCCGACTTCTTTGCCAATGCGGGTCATGAGCTGAAAACACCGCTTACGGCAATTTCGGGCTTCGCGGAGCTTCTTGAAAACGGACTTGTGCCAAAGGATAAGAAGGACTATTATATCGGAAAAATCCTTACAGAGGCTAAGAGAATGTCTACCATTATCAGCGATATTCTTGAAATATCCTCACTTGAAAACAAGACGACAGCAGAGGAAGTGACCGACTGCAAGCTGTCCGAAATATGCACAGCGGTAAAGGAATGTCTGGAGCCTGCGGCATCTGCCAAGAATGTTACTATCGATTTATCGGGCGACGGATTTACCGTCCGTGCGGCGTATAAGCATATTTATGAGCTTGTAGAAAACATTGTCAGCAATGCGGTGAAGTACAACAAGGACGGCGGCAGGGTAGAGATAACCCTGCATAATGTCGGTCAGATCGGCTGTATCTATGTTAAGGATAACGGTATAGGTATCCCTAAGGAATCGCTGAGCCGTGTGTTTGAGCGTTTCTACAGAGTAGATAAGGGCAGAAGCACCAAAGAGGGCAGCACGGGACTGGGGCTTTCTATAGTAAAGCATATCGTAAACTGCTATGGCGGCACGGTGACTATAGACAGCGAGCTTGACAAGGGAACGCTTGTCTGCGTCAGACTGCCGATTGCGAAGAATATGGAGGAATGATCCCGAAAAAGCCGCAATGCGGAAAATTAAGTGCAAATATTTAACGCTTGACACGGCGGTACATTTATGATAAACTAAGCATATAGTGAAGCATAAATGTCAAAGACCGTGTATGGCAAGAGTAGCCGAAAAATGAAGTCTTACAGAGAGCCGTGTCAGGTGAAAGACGGCAGACGGATCTACGGTGAAGTGCGGCTGTACGGCTATTACTTCAAGGTAATATCCGGGTCGGCAGAGGGAAATTTTATCATAAGTATCTCTGCTCGTTTTGTCTGCGTTAAAGACATAAAGGGAGTGTAAGCTCCGAATCGAAGTGGGACCGTGGTATAGAAGTATCGCCTTCGTCTGCAATGCAGACGGAGGCTTTTTGTTTTGAGGAAAGGTAGGGAGCAGATGTTCGATAAGATAAAAGCGGATATTAAATCGGTCAGAGAACGAGATCCTGCCGTAAAAAGCGACCTTGAGGTATTTTTCCTTTATCCGAGCTTTAAGGCTGTCAGGGCATACCGCAGGGCGCATAAATGGTATCTTAAGAAGCACTATTTCATAGCAAGATGGATCTCACAGCGTGCTTTACGCAAAACGGGCATTGAGATCCACCCCGGTGCAACAATAGGAAAGGGCTTGTTCATCGACCACGGAAGCGGTGTTGTAATAGGTGAAACCACCGAGATAGGCGACTATTGTACGCTGTATCAGAACGTTACACTCGGCGGTACGGGTAAGGACACGGGCAAGCGTCACCCGACGCTCGGAAACAATGTAATGGTAGGCTCGGGCGCAAGGGTACTCGGACCGTTCAAGGTAGGCGACAATGCAAAGATAGCCGCAAATGCGGTCGTTCTGTCCGAAGTTCCGCCGAACTCAACGGCAGTCGGTGTTCCTGCAAGGGTGGTACGCCGTGACGGGCAGAAGGTCAACGCCTGCGACCTTGACCAGATACACATTCCCGACCCTGTGGCACAGCAGATATGTGCCTTACAGAGCAAGCTGGAAACGATGCAGAGCGAAATTGATCTGCTCAGAGAAGAACTCAAAGAGAACAATATTAAATAAAAAGCGAGGATAAGAAAATGCAGTTATATAATTCATTATCACACAAAAAAGAAGAATTTGTACCGAATGTCGAGGGCAAGGTAAATATGTATACCTGCGGTCCTACCGTATATCACTTTGCTCATATCGGCAACCTGCGCAGTTACATTATGGAGGACGTACTCGAAAAGTATTTGCGCTATGTCGGATATGATGTAAAGCGTGTTATGAACATTACCGATGTAGGACACCTGACAAGCGACGGCGACACGGGCGACGACAAGATGTTAAAGGGCGCAAAGCGTGAGCATAAGACAGTCATGGAGATAGCAAGGTATTACACCGACGCTTTCTTCGAGGACTGCAAGAAGCTGAATATCAAGCGCCCCGATGTTGTTGAGCCTGCCACACATTGCATTGCCGACTTCATCAAGGTAATTTCCGCCCTTATCGAAAAGTGTTATGCTTATGAAGCAGGCGGAAACATCTACTTTGATACTTCAAAGCTTGAAAAATACTATGTGTTCAACGACTTCAAGGAAGAAGACCTTGCTGTAGGCGTGCGTGAGGGCGTTGAAGAAGACGGAAACAAGAGAAACAAGGCTGACTTTGTTCTGTGGTTTACAAAGTCCAAGTTTGACGACCAGGAGCTTAAGTGGGACAGCCCGTGGGGCGTGGGTTACCCCGGCTGGCACATCGAGTGCAGCTGCATAAGCATGAAGCACCTCGGAGAATACCTCGATATTCACTGCGGAGGTATAGATAATGCTTTCCCGCACCACACAAATGAGATAGCACAGAGTGAGGCTTATCTCGGTCATAAGTGGTGCAACTACTGGTTCCATGTTCACCACCTCAATACAAACAGCGGCAAGATGAGCAAGTCAAAGGGCGAGTTCCTTACTGTATCATTGCTTGAAAGCAAGGGCTATGACCCTGTTATCTACCGTTTCTTCTGCCTGCTGTCGCACTACAGAAAATCGCTCGTATTCTCTTATGAGAACCTTGACAACGCAAAGGGTGCTTATGAAAAGCTGGTTGCAAAAATAGCACAGCTGTTGAAGGCAGAGCAGGGCGAGGTTGACAAGTCGGCTTACGACAAGCTTCGTGAGGGCTTCACCGCCGCTATGGACAACGATATAAATACTTCGCTTGCGATCACTGCGCTGTATGACGTATTAAAGGCGGACACCACGCCTGCCACAAAGCTTGCGCTTATAGCAGACTACGACAAGGTGCTTTCACTGTCGCTTATTGAAAAGGCAAAGGCAGTAAACGAAAAGCCTGCCGATACAGCCGAGGAGCTTCCTGCCGAAATTCTTGAGCTTGCCGAGCAGAGAAAGCAGGCAAGAAAGGATAAGAACTTTGCGCTTGCAGACGAGCTGAGAGATAAGATAACCGCTATGGGTTATACTGTTGAGGAAACAAGACAGGGAACGGTTATAAAGAAGAAGTAAGATAATTAAAACGGGAGGTTGTTGCCTCCCGTTTCATGTTATTTATGTATGTTTGTCACTCCCCGATTATCGTTTTACCAACCTCATACTGTTCGGGAAAAGCATTGTCAAGATCTATTTTTTCGCCGTATGATCGTTCAGATGTGTTGTTGGAATTAGTTGTGCTTGATGTTTGATGATAAGTGGATTTTTCTGCAATCATTCCGAGGTAGCTATTAATTGAATAGCAAAATTCAATGATTTTAATTTCATTTTTAATTTGCTCAGCTTTAGCGTCCAACAAAAATGTAATCACAAGCGTTGAAATGATTGCAAAAAAAGTAACCATCAGTGTTGCTATGATAGTAATTGTCTTCAACACTGATGTAGCATAAGTGTTGAAGTTGCCGGCTAAAAGCATACCTGCTATAAATAAAATGACAGCACCTATTATGCCTGTAACGAGTATCACCACTGATAAAGTTCTGAGTTTTGATTCCAT
>CAVJKI010000023.1:0-14154 GCA_963649995.1 Sodaliphilus sp. | reverse complement strand
CAATGCGATAGCTTTTAAAAGCATTAATTATTCGGCAGATGTTTCTGTGCTTGTTTCAGATGAAGACTCAGCTGTTGAAGAATCAGCAGAAGATGCGTCTGAAGATGCAGCAGAAGAATCTGTTGATGAAGCATCGGAAGATGCTGATGATGTTGACGAATCGTCACTTGTAGCAGAAGATGTTACAGATGAGGTTGTCGAACTTGTTGTTGAAGATGTATTCGACTTGTTGAAGTTACCGCTGTACATAACGATGAAGTTAACAACAAGAGCAACAACAAAGAAGATTACTGCGGCAATCTTTGTAAGTCTGTTCAGCTTAGCCTCGTTTGAACGTCCTGAATTTCTCTGATAATAGTTGTCTGCACTACCGCCTGTAATCGTCTGCGACATACCCTGCTTTGTATCCTGCATAAGTACCACGAGTACGATGAAAACACAGGCTATAATCAGAACAATAGCACTGATTATTTCTAATATTCCCATTTATATGTCCTCCTTATAGGAATACGGGTATGTCCGAGATTCCAAAGTATCGTACAAACCCAAAATTATTCTAACACGCAAATGCTATTATAACATAAAAGGAAATGAAATGCAAGTGTTTTTTGGGAATTATTTTATTGCTGAGAGAGCTTTTTTACCTATGTCACGGCGGTAATGTGCCTTTTCAAAGCTGATCGTACCTACTGCCTTGTAAGCTGTGTCCAAAGCGTCCTGTAAAGTATCGCCATAAGCGGTAACGCCGAGAACACGTCCGCCTGCTGTAAGGAACTTTCCGTCATCAAGCTTTGTGCCTGCGTGGTAAACAAATGCACCGTCGCACTGACCGTTTTCGTCAAGTCCGCTTATTACCTTGCTTGTTTCGTACTTTTCGGGATAACCGCCGCTTGCCATAACAACGCAGGCGCACGACTTGTCGCTCCATTTTATATCAAGCGTATCGAGCTTTTCTTCCCAGATAGCCTCGATTATATCTGTTAAATCTGTTTCAAGCAAGGGGAGAACTACCTGTGTTTCGGGGTCACCGAAACGGCAGTTGTACTCAATAACCTTTGCGCCGTTCGGGGTGAGCATAAGTCCGAAATAAAGACAACCCTTGAAGGGTCTGCCCTCAGCCGCCATAGCCTTTATAGTGGGGAGGAATATCTTTTCCATACATTCCTGCTGTTTGTCGGGAGTGTAGAGAGGATTCGGAGCTATCGTACCCATACCGCCCGTGTTAAGTCCCTCGTCATTGTCATAAGCACGCTTGTGATCCATCGAGCTTATCATGGGCTTTACGGTCTTGCCGTCTGTAAAGGCGAGAACAGTTACCTCAGGACCTGTCATGAATTCTTCGATAACTATTTCACTGCCCGATTTGCCGAACTTGCCGTCAAGAAGCATTGAACGTACTGCGTTCTCGGCTTCCTGCTCGTCCTTTGCGATTATAACGCCCTTGCCGAGTGCAAGACCGTCGCACTTGATTACAGCGGGGAAGCTGTTCTGCTTTTTGATGTATGCTATAGCCTCGTCTGCATCTGTGAATGTTTCATAAGCCGCTGTGGGAATGTTGTACTTCTTCATCAGTGCCTTTGAAAATACCTTACTGCCTTCAAGAATAGCGGCGTTGGCTTTCGGTCCGAAGGTCTTGAAGCCCTCGGCATTGAGCTTGTCCACCATGCCCATAACCAGAGGATCATCGGGGGCTACGAATACATAATCGGGCTGAAGCTTCTTTGCAAGCTCAACACAGCCGTCAATATCGGTTGCCTTTACGTTGAAGCATTCAGCATATTTTGAGATACCGCCGTTGCCCGGTGCGGCATACAGCTTGTCTACCTTTTCGGATTTTGCAAGAGCTGTTATTATGGCGTGTTCTCTACCGCCACCGCCTATTACAAGTACATTCATATTAATAACCTTTCTTTTATGAAAATTTATCTATTCGATGATAAGTCCAAGCAGCTTTGCAAACATTGCCGCCTGCCACACATCAACTTTTGCGCCTTTGAGTTCTGCTCCCGTGTCAGACACTGTAAGCCCGTCTATATTACAGGAGGTGAAGTCAAGCCCTGCAAGCTTTGTCCCGAAGAACACAGCTTTTGCAAGTGTGACGTTTTTAAGCTCCGTCTGCTTTATCTCACATGAGGAGAACAGGGCGGAGGAGAAGTCGGTATCTGTTATAAGTACCGATTGAAGCTTTGAACGCTGAAAGTCCGACAGCTCAAAGCTGCCGCCGTCGAAGCTGACATTTTTATGATATGAGCCTTTGAAAGCCGCTCCGACAGCCTTGCATGAGGTAAAGGAGCAGGCTCTGAAATAGCTCTCGGTGAAATCACAGTTTGATATATCACAGCCCTTGAAAACGCAGTCGATAAACGTGCATTTTGAAAAGTCGCAGGCTGTAAAGCGACTGCCTTTAAAAAGACAGTTTTTAAAATACAGGGAAGAAAAGTCTGTGCTGTCGCAGATAAGTCTTGAAAATTCTGCGGTGGCGAAGTCCGTTTCGTTTTCCCGTGCCTTTGAAAGCTCGGCGTCAATATCCGTTATGGGTAACAGATTGTCGGGGAGCTTTGGTTGTGCTGTTGTAATTGACATTGAAATTTCCTGTGCCGAACGTTTGTTCAGCGGTCGGTTGTTTTTTCCGTCTGCGGAGGATTTTGAAGTATATAGAACGGGGTGGACTGAATTGTGAAAAATTCTGAGCATGACGGCATGATATAGCGGAAGAACAGTTTGGTGGTTTTGGTCGTAACTGTTACGGTAAAGCCTTTTTGTTTTTTAAACAGAGTCATAGGCTTATAGGTTACGCTCTCAATATCCGAGTATCTGAAAATATAGGTATGGCGTTTGTCCGCTATACGCATAAGCCGTTCATCGGCGTAGTAGCTATACTGTTGTTCGCCGCCTGCAACTATGAGTATATACCATGTCGGCAGTATCGGCAGAATTACAGCAAGGGCAATTTTGATTACTATAATTGAGGAGTTATTGGCTGCTGCTCCTCCGTTAAATAATACACTCAGTGTATATGGGGCGATCATCGCTTCGATGATACACGCTATAACTATTTTCAAATGGGCAAACGGTGACAGTACCCGAAAGGTACCGCTCTGTCTGAATTCAAATCTGCCGTCAAGCGGATCTTTGCCTGTATAAGTGAAATGCATAGTAATACCTTTATAAATGTTAAAAACAACGGGCGGACGTGCCGCCCGTTGACTGAGCTATCAGTGGTGGAAAAGTCTTATTCCTGTGAACGCCATTGCAATACCGTATTTGTTGCAGGTGTCGATAACATTGTCGTCACGGATCGAGCCGCCGGGCTGAGCTATGTATTCAACACCGCTTCTGTGCGCTCTTTCAATGTTGTCACCGAAGGGGAAGAATGCGTCTGAGCCGAGGGCTACACCCTTCATTGTAGCAAGCCAAGCCTTCTTTTCTTCTGTAGTGAATACGGCAGGCTTTACCTTGAAGATGTTTTCCCATGCGCCGTCTGCGAGAACGTCCATATAATCCTCGCCGATGTAAAGGTCGATAGCGTTATCTCTGTCTGCACGTCTGATGTTGTCTACAAACTGTAAGCCCATAACCTGGGGTGACTGTCTTAAGTACCAGTTGTCAGCCTTTGTACCTGCAAGACGTGTGCAGTGGATTCTTGACTGCTGACCTGCACCGATACCGATTGCCTGACCGCCGCAAGCGTAAGCTACAGAGTTTGACTGAGTGTACTTTAATGTGATCATTGCTATTGCAAGGTCGATCTTAGCACTTTCAGGTATATTTTTATTCTCTGTTACAACATTTGAGAACAGATTTTCATCGATTTTAAGCTCATTTCTGCCCTGCTCAAATGTAACGCCGAATACCTGCTTGCGCTCGATAGGCTCGGGAACGTATGCGGGGTCGATCTTGATTATATTGTAGTTGCCCTTTTTCTTGGATTTCAGAATTTCAAGCGCTTCGGGATCATAATCGGGAGCGATTATACCGTCGGAAACCTCACGCTGGATTATCTTTGCGGTTGAAACATCGCACTTGTCGGAAAGAGCGATAAAGTCGCCGTATGATGACATTCTGTCAGCGCCTCTTGCTCTTGCATAAGCGCAGGCAAGGGGAGAAAGCTCGCCGAGATCGTCTACCCAGTAGATCTTCTTGAGTGTGTCTGTAAGAGGCAGACCTACTGCGGCGCCTGCGGGTGAAACGTGCTTGAAAGAAGTAGCAGAGGGAAGACCTGTAGCTTTCTTAAGCTCACTGACAAGCTGCCAGCCGTTGAAAGCGTCCATGAAGTTAATGTAACCGGGCTTGCCGTTGAGTACTTCGATAGGAAGTGAATTGCCGTTTGCCATGAAAATTCTTGACGGCTTCTGATTGGGGTTACAGCCGTACTTTAACTGGAGTTCGTTCATTGTAATTTTCCTTTCGATTACTTGTTTTTGTTTACTATGCGTGATTCGTACTTGCCTGTGGCAATATCAATGTAACGTGTAAAGAGTGAAACCTTGTTGTCGGCATTGAGGTTTTCCCATACCATTGATGTGAATGCGTCAATATCCATATCGGGGATAACCACTGTTTTCGGCTCGCCCTCGAAGCTCGGCAGGGGATTGCCGTCACCCTTGTAGGTGTGGATAAACTTGCCTTTTCCGTTTAAGGGGTTGCTGTAAGCGAAAGTGTATCTCTGACATGATGAGCCGTCGCCGTCTGCGCTCTTTAAGATAGACATAGCGTAGTTCATTTCGCCGTTGTCAAGGTGAACTATACCTGAAATTCTCGGTGTGTAGTTGGGCTTATCGTCCTCAAATTCTCTTGTTCTGAGAGCCTGCTCGAATGTCATTTGCTTGTCCATAAGCTCGTAGATAGTATCGGTCTGGTCGCCGTTTGTTACTATCGTCTTATTGCCGAGAACTCTTACGGGTGCGTAGATGATGAGGTGGGGATCTTCCATCTTGCTTTCATCGAAAGCCTGTGTTCTGATACCCTCGCCGTCCTCAACGAAAACTCTGTTACGGCTGTTTTCGCTTCTGCCCATGATGAAATAAGCAATAACCGCTTTAGTGCCGTCGGCAGATTTTCCTATCACGATGCCTCTGCCGTGATAAGCAAGAGAGTTAAGCTCTTTTTCAAGTGTTACAACTTCCATATAGCCTCCTGTTTGTTACAATGTGCCGAGATAGCACACCGTCTGATATAACACGGTCACATGACCGTCCGTTACAAATTCGTCAAACGCTTTTTCAAGCTCCGATAAAAATTCATTGTAATTGCTGTCGCCGCTTTTAAGCGCATAGGAGCGTGACAGCGTATCGCCGATAAACCTATCCTTTGTCATGAGAAGCGGGTTATCATAGGTAAGAATTTCACAGTTGTCAAAATATACTTCTTTGAAAAATCTGTCGCCCTCTTTATCTTCATCGACGCCGTTGTGTCCGATAAAGACATGACCTGTGTGGAATGTTCCGCAGTATTTTGTGCAGATCTCATCACGCCTTGCGGAAAAATCGTTCTGTACCCGTCTGTTCCATACAACGGCAAGCTTACCGCCTGGCTTTAAAAGACGTGTACATTCATTCCTGAACATATCCTTGTCAAACCAGTGGAATGCCTGTGCCGTGGTAATAAGGTCAAAGGAGCTTTGCGGCAGTCCTGTGTTTTCGGCACTGCTCTGAACAGCCGTGATAATCGGCAGATTTGCTTTCAGTACCGAATACATATCGTTGTTCGGCTCAACTGCGGTTACATTGCGGAATTTTCCGAGAAGCGCTTTTGCAAAAATACCCGTTCCTGCACCGATGTCGATAACACGGCTGTTATTATCGCCGTGTGTTTTGCTGTAAATATCATCGATAAGAGCGGTGGGGTAGGTC
Organism: Sodaliphilus sp.; assembly: GCA_963649995.1. GTDB lineage: Bacteria > Bacillota > Clostridia > Oscillospirales > Ruminococcaceae > Ruminiclostridium_E. Next base: position 8,302 of record CAVJKI010000023.1, on the reverse strand, counting down.
GGGCGGTACTTGTCGTATATTTCGGCTTTACCGCTGAATTTTTCTTCGTTCATTATTCTTCTACTATAGTTATGCCGTCTTTTACGGTTATCTTTCCCTCACAGAAAAGACGTGCGGCACGGGGGAGTATCTTCCACTCAGCCTGCTCCATAACTCTTTTCTGTAGAATTTCGGGCGTATCGCCGTTCTTTACTTCAACGGCTTTCTGTAAAATGATCGGACCTGCGTCACATTCTGCCGTTACAAAATGAACAGTAGCACCCGTCACTTTAACGCCCTTTTTCAGAGCCTCCTCGTGAACGTGAAGTCCGTAGTAGCCCTTTCCGCAGAAAGAGGGGATAAGTGCAGGGTGCACATTTATCATCTTATACCTGAACGCATCGCATACCTGCTCGTCAAGTATTGTCATAAAGCCTGCGTAGATAACAAGGTCAGCCTGTTCTTCCTTTAAAGCGTCAGCCATAGCCTTGCTGTATGCGGCAACGTCTGCATAGTCACGTCTTGCGAGAACTCTTGTCTTTATGCCATTGCCTGCGGCTCTTGTCAGTGCATAAGCATCGGGCTTTGAAGCGATAACGCAGGTAATTTTACCTCCGCCCAGTCCCTCGGACTTTTCAGCGTCAATAAGCGCCTGTAGGTTTGTTCCGCCGCCCGATACAAGTACAACGATATTTTTCATATTACTCAATTATGATGCCCTCGTCACCCTTGATTATCTCGCCGATGCAGTAGCTCTCAACGCCTGCATTTCTGAGTATCTTTACTGCCTCGTCGGCATCGTCCTTGTCAACTACAACAGCCATACCGATACCCATGTTGAATGTGTTGTACATATCATGCTCTGAGATATTGCCGACTTCCTGTAAGTGCTTGAAGATATACGGCACTTCATAGCTGTGCTTTGTGATCTTTGCTGTGAAGCCGTCGGGGAGTGAACGGGGAACGTTCTCGTTGAAACCACCGCCCGTGATGTGCGAAATAGCCTTGACCTGTATCTTTGAGATAAGCTCTAATATAGGCTTAACGTAAATCTTTGTGGGAGTAAGAAGTGTTTCGCCGAGCGTTTTTCCTGTGGGGAGAACTTCGTCGAGAACTTCCTTGCTGTTTATGTCGAACACCTTTCTTACAAGCGAGAAGCCGTTTGAATGCACGCCTGTTGAAGCAAGTCCGATTATGATGTCACCCTCCTTTACCGTGCTGTTGTCGATTATCTTCGACTTGTCAACAACGCCTGTGGAGTAGCCTGCAATGTCATATTCGTCCTCGGGCATCATACCAGGGTGTTCTGCTGTTTCGCCGCCGATGAGCGCACAGCCTGCCTGTACGCAACCGTCTGCAACGCCCTTTACTATAGCGGCTACCTTTTCTGGTACGTTCTTGCCTATAGCAATATAGTCAAGGAAGTAAAGAGGCTTTGCACCGCAGCAGATAATGTCGTTTACGCACATTGCAACGGCATCTATACCGATGGTGTCATGCTTGTCCATTAAAAACGCCAACTTCAGCTTTGTGCCTACGCCGTCTGTGCCTGAAACGAGTACAGGCTCCTTGATGTCGGAAACATCAAGCTGAAACAGACCGCCGAAGCCGCCGATACCTGTCAGTACACCGGGGATATTTGTGCGTTCAACGTCCTTCTTCATCAGACGAACGCCCTCGTAGCCTGCGGTAACGTCAACGCCTGCTGCCTTGTAGCTTTCTGAAAAACTGTTCTTCATAATAATAATTCCTTCCGTTTGGGGACTTTTGTCCTTATGTGGTGGTTTCTGTTTTGCTTTCGCTTATTTTTCTGTCGAATTTATCCTTGTGCATTTCTGTCGGAACATCTGTAGGATATTCTCCGCTGAAGCAGGCGGTACAATAACCGCACTCACAGCCGTTTGCGTGGACTGCAAGCTTCTTTGCGCTTTCAACGCTTAAATATCCGAGCGAATCCGTTCCGATTATATCGCTTATTTCTTCAACTGTATGCTGACAGGCGATAAGGTGTTCCCTTGAATCAATATCCGTGCCGTAATAGCAGGGGTTTAAGAACGGGGGAGCGGAAACTCTCATGTGAACCTCCGTAGCTCCTGCCTCACGCAGTAATTTTACAATTCTGCCGCTGGTAGTACCTCTTACGATAGAGTCATCTATCAGCACTACACGCTTGCCCTTTACAACGCTAGCAACTACATTCAGCTTTATTCTTACCTTGTCCTCTCTTGACGATTGTCCGGGAGAGATAAAAGTTCTGCCGATGTACTTGTTTTTGATAAAGCCGATACCGTAGGGAATACCCGACTGGTGCGAATAGCCTATTGCGGCATCAATACCCGAATCGGGAACGCCGATCACTATATCTGCCTGCACGGGGTGTTCAAGAGCTAAAAATGCGCCTGCACGCAGTCTTGCCTCATGGACAGATGCGCCCTCGATAACCGAGTCGGGACGGGCAAAGTAGATATATTCAAAAACGCACATTGAATGCGGACGTTTGCCGCAATGGTCTTTTATAGAGCGTACTCCGCCTTCTTCAAATACAACGATCTCACCGGGGAGCAGGTCTCTTACAAACTTCGCACCAACAGAGTCAAGCGCACAGCTTTCTGAGGCAACTATATATGTTCCCTCCTCGGTAACGCCGTAGCAGAGCGGTCTGAAACCGTTCTCGTCACGGGCGGCGATAAGCTTTGCGGGTGACATGATAACCAGTGAATATGCGCCGTTTATCCTGTTCATTGCACGGTTGAGCGCTTCTTCTATCGAGGGAGCTTCAAGCCGTTCCTTGGTGATAAGGTAGCTTATTACCTCTGTATCGCTTGTGGTGTGGAAGATCGAGCCTTGCTTTTCAAGCTCATGACGTAACTCGTAAGTGTTTACGAGGTTGCCATTGTGAGCAAGAGCCATTCTTCCTTTATAATGGTTTACGAGGATAGGCTGAGCGTTAAGACGGGCGTTGGCTCCCGTTGTTCCATAACGCACATGACCTACCGCCATGTTGCCGAGTCCCAGTCCTTCAAGCCTTTCGGGTGTGAACACATCGTTCACAAGTCCCGTGTCCTTGTAGGAGTTGAACACGCCGTCATCGTTCACGACGATACCGCAGCTTTCCTGTCCTCTGTGCTGTAATGCAAATAGTCCGTAGTATGTGGTTGCGGCTACATTGGTCTTTTCCTTTGCAAAAACACCGAATACACCGCACTCTTCATGCAAACCGTTTGTCAATGGAGTCATTCCTTTCCGTTCCAGCAATATGTGCAAAGCTCACACTGTGGCTTGCCTATTGCCCGTACAGTACCCTCAAGCGACTGGAATTCAAGCGATGTCAGCTTAAGTCTGCGGCAGATCTCCTCACGCAGCTTCTTTCCACGCTCTGTATTGGTGTCACTGTACTCGTCGATAAATCTGATACCATCTGCACCCTCGGCCTCATCGATTATCTGTCTTGCGATCAGCTCCATCTCCGATGTACTGCGTGAGAAGTTAAGATACTTACAACCGTACATTATCGGAGGACAGGCACTGCGCATGTGTACTTCCTTAGCACCGTTCTCATAGAGGAACTCTACCGTTTCTCTCATCTGAGTTCCTCTTACTATACTGTCGTCGACAAACAGCAGCTTTTTACCCTCGATAAGCTCATGGACGGGGATAAGCTTCATCTTTGCGACCTGATTTCTCATTGTCTGATTGGTCGGCATGAAGCTTCTCGGCCATGTGGGGGTATACTTTATAAAAGGACGTGCGAACGGGATACCGCTTCTGTTTGCATAACCTATTGCATGAGGCACGCCTGAATCGGGGATACCGCATACATAGTCAACGTCCGGCAGCTTGCCGTTCTTTATATCGTTTTCTGCCATTATCTCGCCGTTGCGTGTACGCATTGTTTCTACGGTCACGCCCTCATATACCGCATTCGGATAGCCGTAATACGTCCACATGAACGAGCATATATGCATTTTGCTTTCATCGCCCTCGCTCAGCACTTCACAGCCGTCTGAGGTTATCATATCTATCTCGCCCGGTCGGAGTTCTTTATATGTGCTGTAGCCGAGCTTCTGGAAAGCAAACGATTCAAGCGATACGCAGTAGCCGTCACTTCTTTTTCCGACGATTATCGGAAGTCTGCCGTACTGATCTCTTGCGGCGATTATTCCGTCCTTTGTGAGAATGATGAGGGAGATCGTACCCTCTATCTTGCTCTGTGCATATCTTATGCCGTCGGTAAAATTATCCTTCTGAGCAATCAATGCACCGATGAGCGAGCCTGAATTTATACTGCCGCTGCTCATTGTTTCAAAATTTGCACAACCGCTTGAAAGCAGTTCAGCCGAAAGCTGTTCAGCGTTCCTGATTATGCCGACATTGCATATTGAATAAATACCGAGCTTTGAGCGCACGAGCAGGGGCTGTGGGTCGGTATCGCTGATACAGCCGATACACAGCTTTCCTCTCATGGCGGAGGCATCGCTTTCAAACTTTGTTCTGAACGGTGAGTTTTCAATGCTGTGGATAGCACGCTGGAAGCCGTATTCTGCGCTGTATGCGGTCATACCGCCCCTGCGTGTTCCGAGGTGGGAGTGATAGTCTGTTCCGAAGAAAACATCGGTTACGCAGTCGTTGTTTGACGCTGCGCCGAAAAATCCACCCATATATTATCCTGCCTTTTCCTATTAGATTCTTTTCTCTTTATGTATCGGGATTATTCACCCATAAGACGCTTCATTATCTCTGCGTAAGCGTCCTCAACGCCGCCCATATCACGACGGAAACGGTCCTTGTCAAGCTTCTCGTGTGTTGTGCTGTCCCAGAAACGGCAAGTATCGGGAGAGATCTCGTCAGCGAGGATTATTGTGCCGTCAGCTGTCTTGCCGAATTCGATCTTGAAGTCGATAAGGTCGATGTTGAGCTTCTTGAAGAAGTCAAGCATAAATTCATTTACCTTGAAAGCGTACTTTGAGATAAGATCGATTTCTTCCTTAGTAGCAAGACCGAGGGCGAGTGCGTAGTAGTCGTTGATGAAGGGATCGCCGAGGTCGTCGTTCTTGTAGCTGAATTCAAGTGTGGGGCAGAGGAGCTTTGTGCCTTCCTCAATGCCGAGCTTCTTTGAGAAGCTTCCTGCTGCTACGTTTCTTACGATTACTTCAAGGGGAACTATGGAAACCTTTTTAACAAGAGTTTCTCTGTCGTTCAGTTCTTCAACAAGGTGAGTTGGTACTCCTGTCTTTTCAAGAAGCTTAAACATATAGTTCGTCATTCTGTTGTTGATAACGCCCTTGCCTGAGATAGTACCCTTTTTAAGGCCGTTGAAAGCGGTCGCATCGTCCTTGTAGGATACGATTACGAGATTGGGGTCTTCTGTAGCGAAAACCTTCTTTGCTTTTCCTTCGTAGAGTTGTTCTTTCTTTTCCATTTTCTTTATCCTTTCTTCAGCGGCTGTGCCGTTTTTAAATCTTATTATATATAGTACACCGATCAAAGCTCGGCAAGTACCTGCTCCATTTTTTTATCTGCCTCAAGAACCTTGGCGGTCTGTGCGGCACGATATGCTTTCATCTTGTCCATAAGCGAATTATCGGCTACGGCAAGAATCTGTACTGCGAGGAATGCGGCGTTTGCGGCACCGTCAATAGCTACAGTGGCTACGGGAACTCCTGCGGGCATCTGTACGGTAGAAAGAAGTGCATCGATGCCTTCAAGAGCACTTGCCTTTATCGGGATACCGATAACGGGCAGGGGAGTTTGTCCTGCGATAGCGCCTGCAAGGTGAGCCGCTTTTCCTGCGGCGGCGATTATAACGCCGATCCCATTATTTTCGGCGTTTTTTGCAAACTCGGATACCTCTGCGGCACAACGGTGAGCCGAAAGGACACGAAGCTCTGTGGGAACACCAAAGTCCTTAAGTACCTGAGCGGCTTTCTTTACGATAGGCAGATCTGAGTCACTGCCCATTACTATAGCTACTTTTTTCATTTCCGAACATCCTTTCAGAATAAAATAAATAAAGCTGTGTAATCGTAAAATTGCACAGCTCAAAAAATACACTTATTCTTATAATGCGGCGTTGTAAAAGACATATATGAAAATTTAACGAAGCCCGTCAAAGCTGTTGTAAGCTGTGCTTTATTCATTGTTTTCATGCTTTTTACCTCCGCATTTGTTACTCTATTATTCTACCTTATTTTAATAACAAATTCAAGTGCTAAGGCGGAAATTCTCTTAAATTGTGCTTTTTCAACAACAACCGTATTTTGTTTTTGTGCTATATGTACATTAGTTACTTTATAAACTTTTTTTGAGTTAAATTAACATAAAAACGTTTACACAGCGTTACAATTGTTGTGATTCCGATTACAAAGCGAAATACCGGCAAAATCGGTAATTGAGTTACAACTGAATTGTTACAAAGATGTAACTGATTTTTGTGCAAGATAACGAAAAAAAGCGTAAAAAACAATTTTTGTAATCGTTTTCGGTAAAAAAACACAACAACGAGCTTAAAATGCTTGCAAATTTGTAAAATGTGTGATATGATTATGTCAGCGAGGAAAAAGTGAACAAAACTTTTGATAAGCAATAAGTCTTTTTAGTGAATTATCCATTGTTGCATATAAAGCAGTATATGCTGTTATGTGACGGGAGCTTCAACTGAAAGCTGATTCTTACATAGAATGTTTGCAAATCCTCTTTAATGAGGCCGAAAGGTCAGGCAGTGAAAGCATGAGCTTCACAAAATGAATAATTCTGGAGGAATTACCAATGAAGAAAAGAATTTTGGCAGCTGTTTTAGCATCTGCATCAATTCTCGGCGCAGTAGCAGGCTGCTCAAGCAACAACGCTACAAGCTCAACAGGTTCTGATGCTTCTTCTACAACTGATTCAAGCAAGACAGAAGACAGCAAGACAGACGACAACAGCAGCACAACAACTAAGGCTCAGGGCAAGGTTCTCAACATTTATGCTTGGAACGAAGAATTCCAGGGTTTCTTTGAGAAGTACTATGCAGGCACAAAGGCTCTTAACGAGGATGATGTTAAGAAGAACGGTGCTGATCCCATTTACTTTGACAAGGCTCCCGGTCTTCCCGAAGGCGTAAAAGTAAACTGGGTTGTTACACCTTCTGATAACGGTGCATATCAGGATAAGCTTGATACAGCACTTAAGGGTCAGTCAGGCGCTAAGGATGACGACAAGGTTGATATGTTCCTTGCAGAAGCTGACTACATCTTAAAGTATACAAACTCTGATTACACAATGGACGTTTCTACAATCGGCGTTAACACACTTGATACACAGTACAAGTACACAGTAGACGCTGCTTCAGACGCTGACGGCAAGGTTAAGGGTGTTTCTTTCCAGTGCTGCCCCGCTGCTGTAATCTACAGACGTTCAATCGCTAAGGACGTTATCGGTACAGATGATCCCGAGAAGGTACAGGAAGCTATTTCTGACTGGACAAAGTTCGACGCTGTTGCTAAGACAGCTAAGGAAAAGGGTTACTACATGACAGGTTCTTATGTAGAAACACTCCGTACATTCTCTAACAATGCTACAACTCCCTGGGTAGTTGACGGCAAGCTCAACATCAGTGATGAATATCAGAAGTGGACAGACCAGGCTGAGAACTATCTCAAGAATGGTTACACACTGACAGCAGGCGTTTGGGATGACGAAAAGACAGCTCAGATGTTCAAGGACGGTAAGACAATGTGCTTCTTCGGTCCTGCTTGGTACTACAACTTCTGTATGGGTAATGCACAGGATCCCGATAAGGGTTGCTCCGGTGACTGGGCTATCTGCGAAGGTCCTCAGGCTTACTTCTGGGGTGGTACATGGATGCTCGCTGCAACAGGCACAGATAACGATGAACTCGTTGCAAGCATCATGAAGGCATTCACAGAAAATGAAGATATTTGTACAGCTCTTATCAAGAATGAGAGCCAGTTCACAAACAACTCTAAGGTTAATGAAACATTCGCTAACGATCCCGACTACGGTAATGCATTCCTCGGCGGACAGAACGATACAGCTATGTTCGTTAAGATGGCTGCTAACATCAAGTTCGAGAACAAGACAATCTACGACCAGCTCCTCAGCGAGAAGTACCCCGGCTTCATGCTTGAATACTTCACAGGCAAGGTTGCTACAAAGGACGAAGCTCTCCAGAACTTCTACAAGTATGTAAACGAGACATATCCTGCAATCGTTACTCCGTAACGTATAAAGAGTAGTTTCAAAGCGATTTAAATCGAAGAGGCGAGGCAAGATACTTGCCCGCCTCTTTAATTTATCTTTTATTGAATTACTTATTAAAGAC
>CAVJKI010000022.1:0-14408 GCA_963649995.1 Sodaliphilus sp. | reverse complement strand
TATTTTTATGAAAAAATTATTATTACTCGCACTGGCTACAATTATGGCATTTTTCTGCACGGCGTGCGCAAATGCGGCGGCTGATACCGAGGTTTCTTACAACCAACCGAATTTAAAGTACGGAAGATATTATTTAAACGGAGATGTGAACAGCAAACTATACATTGACCTTGATGAGAATTATATAGTAATGGGTAACGAAGAAGAATTACGGAAATTCCTAGAGGAATACTGCAGCGCTATAGATGATTATTCTACCGAGGAGCTGTATAAGGAAAATGTTGAAGAAGCAATTAACGCATATGGAGTTAAAAGTGAGTATAACTACATGACCATTAATCCCGGAACGATTATACATGTAATAATTTTTGATTACTTTAAAATCGGAACGTTCGATGAGAACACTGTTACAGGTGTTTATTATGAATACGTTGAAGAAGGTAAAATCAAAGTTTTAGGAAAAGAATTCATTTTAGTTTGATTATCGGAAATATTTATATGTGCCCACCCTTGCGGTGGGCATTTTTATATCTGCTGAAAAGGCGAAAGCGCAACATTTGATTATCCGTTATAAGTGAAATCAAGTGAAAAATCCGTGAAATTGTGCTTATAGACAAAATCCGCTTGAAATGATGTTCGTTTTATGTTAAAATAAAATAAGTATGTTATAGGCTACTTGATAGCAGGAAAGAGGTACAATTTGGATACATTTGGTGAACAGCTCGTTAAAAAGGCTACTACGGGATCGGACTGGGCAAAGAGGATAGGTCTTACGGTATTGGGACTTGTTATTGCTACTGTACTTATGTGGCTTTCATTCTTTACGGGATTTATGGTACTTACACTATTCTCGGTCGGCACACTTTTCGGCCTTGTGTGGCTGTTGTCCGGCATGAGCTATGAGTATGAATATATTCTGACAAATGACGATCTTGACATAGACAAGATCATAGGCAAAAGAAAGAGAAAGCGTCTGATAACATTCAAAATGAATACAGTCGAGGAATTCGGTATCTATGACGGCTCTAACGGCACAAATGCAGAGGCAACCGTTATAGCGTCGGACGGCACGAATATCAACGCCTATTATTTGATAGCAAAGCATAAAACGCACGGCATGACAATGCTTATATTCTCGCCTGATGACAGAATGGTTGAGATGATACTTGAAACACTGCCTTATAAGGTGAAGCAGGACGCAAAGCAACGTATCAGCGCTATAAAGGCTGATAAGGAATAATTGAAATACCGAGAGGATTGATGGCAACGATACGCAGAATAAACAGAACGATAAAGTCGGCACTGTGCGGTATTTTAATTTTCGCTGTTGTTGCGGCAAGCACAGGTTGCGGCACGGTCGATCTCACCATGGGTAAGGGCGGCAAGGACGGAAATGACAGCAATAACAGCTCAGGTGTAAATGTAGTAAAGCCGATATTGCCTGACAAGGAATCGTCTGACACTACCGCTTCTGAGGAAACGACTACTGCATCGGCGACGACATCAGAAGCGCCTGTGCCTGTGAAAAGCTACGGCGACGATTTTGTACAGTGTAAGGCGGCAATATGCTATGACCTTAACGAAGAAAAGATAATTTACTCAAAAAACGCTGACAAAAAGGTTTATCCCGCAAGCACAACAAAGGTTCTGACGGCGCTTACGGCGATAGAATATACAGGCCCTGAATTTATATATTATGTAGGAAGCGAGCTTGAGCTTGTTGCACAGGATTCAAGTATGTCGTGGATAGCGCAGGGGTCAAGCCTTGGCAGAAACGAGATACTCACTGCAATGCTTGCACCGTCGGGAAACGATGCGGCATATACAATAGCAGTAAATGTTGCAAGAAAGGTGTACGGCGAGGATATAAGCGACAGCGAGGCGGTAGCATATTTTGCAGTGCTGATGAACGATTATGCCAAAAAGCTCGGTGCGGAAAACTCGCACTTTACCGTACCTGACGGATACCATGACGATGACCATTATACAACGGCATCGGATATGCTGAAATTTGCAATTGCGGCGACCCAGAGTAAGACTATCTGTGATATAACCTGTCAGCCGTTGGCGATAGTCTACGATGAGCAGGGCGAGGTCCACAGCTGGGACAACGGAAACAAGCTGCTTACAGATACGACAATACCGTATGAGGTATACGGCATGAAAACGGGCTTTACTGATGAAGCGGGCTTCTGCTTTATAGGATATGCCGGAATGAACGGTAAGCAGATATTGACGTTAGTATACGGCGGAGGGGTAGAAAACCGCTTTGCTGATACTAAAAAGCTTATGGATCTGGGCTTTGATATTTATGATGAAAATCATGATTACTACAGCATAGAGGAGTAAATCCGAGGGAAACAAGATGAAGATATTATCTATAGAAAGCTCCTGCGATGAAACAGCCGCCGCCGTAACCGAAAACGGCAGGACGGTTTTATCGTCGGTAATAGCCACGCAGATAGACGAGCATAAGCTGTACGGAGGCGTAGTGCCTGAAATCGCATCACGAAGACACTGTGAAAATATAACGGGAGTGTGTGCGGAAGCTCTTGAAAAGACAGATATGACGCTTGACGACATAGACGCTGTGGCAGTGACAAATGCTCCCGGTCTTATAGGCGCATTGCTTGTCGGGGTGAATTTTGCAAAGGGGCTTGCACTCGCAAAGGATAAACCGCTTATTGCTGTTCATCACATAAAGGGGCATATAGCGGCAAATTACATAACTCATACGGATTTGGAGCCGCCTTATCTGTGCCTTGTTGTATCGGGCGGTCACAGCCATATAGTAAAAGTAAACAGCTATACCGAGCTTGAAACAGTCGGCAAGACTACCGACGATGCGGCAGGTGAGGCATTCGACAAAGCCGCAAGAGCCATGGGCTTCCCATATCCGGGAGGCGTGCATATAGACAGAGCGGCAAAGCAGGGCGACGCAAAGAAGTATAAGCTTCCCCGACCTGCTACAAAAAATCCGTATGACTTCAGCTTTTCGGGGCTTAAGACAGCGGTAATAAATCTTATTCACAATAACGAGCAGAAGGGCATTGAAACAGATGTAAATTCGCTCGCCGCAAGCTTCCAGGATACTATCACATCTATCCTTGCGGAAAAGTTCATGGCGGCGGCAAAGGAGCTCGGCTACGACAAGCTTGCACTTGCAGGCGGTGTTGCGGCAAACTCAATGCTCCGTGATAAGCTGTCGGAAATGGCAAGGACAAGCGGCAAGCAGTTCTATATGCCGGATGTTTCGCTTTGCGGCGATAATGCGGCTATGATAGGCTGTCAGGGCTATTATGAGTATCTGGCAGGCAATACGGCGGATATGTCGCTGAATGCGTATGCTACAAAGAAGCTTCACATGCTGTAAGAGAATATAAGAGCCACGGCAACAGTCGTGGCTCGTTTTTATAATGCAAAAACAGCTATGGCGCTTACCGTAGCTGTTTGTCATTTATTATTGCTCCGCCTCAAGATTTGCTTTCAGCTTGTCGGAATATTCACGGATCACCTTGCGGTCGGATTCGTTTACAATCCTGTAGGTCGTTCTTGAATAGAAGTGACTGTTGGTGTCCCATATCACAGGTACTATGCCGAGGTCGGTGAGCTTACCGAGTACGATCGAAAGGCACTCTGAGGAATCGGTATACGTTGCGTCCTTTGCAAAGTTGCTATCGGGATAAGTCGATGTTGTTTCGCCCATGAAAACAGGTATATCATTGTCAAGGAAAGCGTCCTTAAGCTCGGCGCACTGACTGTCGATATATTTCAGCCATTCCTCTCCGCCTATCTTGTTAGCCCAGTACATGGAGTTATCTACATAGTGAACAGATACCATAAGGCGGTCGTTTACAAGGTCCTCCGGCATTGTAAATCTTGCCGAGGTGGTCTTGTCAATATTCGTCCAGTAGCCCGATACTATAAGCACACGCTGAGCGTTATATCCGCCTGTGCTTCTTACAGCGTCCACAAACGCCTGATTGAGCGTGTTGGTCATCTTGTATGCGTTGGTTTCCGACTGTGCCTTGAGATTACCGTTTGAATCGAACTGGTCGCCGCCGAGATATTCGTTATATCCCTCAAAAACAAGCGTGTAAGGATAATCGGCAAAATATTCGGCAATCTGCGTCCACAGGTGCGTGAATATCTCCTTGCACTTGTCAAGGTCGTTTCTTCTTATGATGAACTCGTCAAAATGGTGGATATTGATAACGGAATACACGCCTGCTTTTTCGCAGTAGTCAACGATCTCCTTTACTCTCGCAAGGTATTCCTTGTTTATCGTGTATGTACCGTCGCTTTCCATCATATTGCCCCAGAATACGGGTATACGCACGGTGTTGAAGCCCTCGGCTTTCATGCCGTCGATGATCTCCTGCGTGGTAACATCTGCGCCCCAGCAGGTTTCATAGTCCTGCGGCTCATTACCGCCGACAACGGGGATCCATTCGTATGACATCTTTTCGCAATCGGTAGCTTCGTATGCTTCCATAGTGTTGCCGAGACTTATACCAAGTCCCATTTTTTCAGCCATTTCGGTTGCGGTGATTATCTGATAGCGGGAATCGTCGGTATCGGGCGACGGGGAATTACTGCTTTCCTGTTCTGATACTGTGCTGTTAAGCGAATTATCCGTGCTGATTGTGCCGTTTCCCGCACAGCCTGTAAGAACAAGCGTCATTGCGGTAAGTATTGCTGTTAATCTTTTCTTCATAAGAATTTACCTCTTATACAAAAAGAGCTGTCACATAATTTATGCAACAGCTCCTGTAGGTCTATGACTTATTTTGCGTAATCTATAGCTCTGCTTTCTCTTATCAGATGTACCTTTATCTGACCGGGATATTCCATCTCGTTTTCGATACGCTGAGAAATTTCCCTTGCCAGAACTACCATCTTATCATCGTTTACCTGTTCGGGCTTGATCATGATTCTTACCTCACGGCCTGCCTGAATAGCAAACGACTTTTCAACGCCGTTATAAGAGCTGCATATTTCTTCAAGCTTCTGTAAACGCTTGATGTAGTTCTCGTAGTTCTCGCTTCTTGCGGCGGGACGAGCGGCGCTTATTGCGTCTGCCGCCTGTACAAGAGCGGCAATAACAGAGTGTATTTCAACGTCGCCGTGGTGAGCCTCAATAGCGTGGATAACTTCGGGGCTTTCCTTATACTTACGGCAGACATCAACACCTATCTGAACGTGCGAGCCTTCGATTTCGTGGTTAAGAGCCTTGCCTATATCGTGCAGAAGACCGGCACGTCTTGCGAGCGTTGCGTCAACACCGAGTTCGCTTGCCATAATGCCTGCAAGGTGTGCAACCTCGATTGAGTGGTTAAGTACATTCTGACGGTAGGAGGTACGGTAGTAAAGACGTCCGATAAGTCTTACAAGCTCGTGGTGCAGACCGTTGACGTTCGTTTCCATAACGGCACGCTCGCCCTCCTGCTTGATCTTGAGTTCGACCTCACGTCTTGCCTTTTCTACTGTTTCTTCAATTCTCGTAGGATGGATACGTCCGTCCTGAATAAGCTTTTCAAGCGCTATTCTTGCTATTTCACGTCTTACATGGTCATGGCAGGAAAGCGTAATAGCCTCGGGTGTGTCGTCAATGATAAGGTCAACGCCCGTGAGCTGTTCGAGCGCACGGATATTACGACCCTCACGGCCGATTATTCTGCCCTTCATTTCATCGTTGGGTAACGGTACTACAGATACTGCAACTTCCGATACGGTATCTGCCGCCAGTCTTGAAATAGCAAGCGAGATATACTGTCTTGCCTTTTCGTCACATTCGTCCTTAAGACGCTGTTCGTAAGCTGTGATCTTGACAGCCTTTTCATGCGAAAGCTCACTGTCAAGCATACTCAGCAGGTGTTCCTTGGCCTGATCTAAAGTAAAGCCGGATATTTTTTCGAGAATATCCATCTGGCTCTTTTTGATAGCCTCAGCCTCTGCCAGCTTTTCTTCAGCCTTCTTGTTCTTGTTCTGGAGCTGTTCTTCAAGTCGTTCGATCTTATCGTTCTTCTTGTCGAGATTCTCCTCCTTCTGCTGAAGTCTTCTCTCAGAGCGTGTTACCTCTGCTCTGCGTTCCTTGAGTTCTCTTTCGGTTTCGTTTTTTAGCTTCTGAATTTCTTTTTCGTTGTTCTCTTTGAGCTTAAAGATCTCATCTTTAGCCTCAACCAGTGCGGTTTTCTTTGTTGCCTGAGCTTTTTCGTTAGCCTCGGATACTATCCTGTTTGCTTCCTTTTCGGCAGATTCAATCTGTGCTTCTGCCGTCTTTTTTCTATGCTCGATACCCATTTTGTACATTACAAAACCGAATATCGCCGCTCCGACTACGAATGCCGCCGCACAGAGTATGACTGCGAGCCACACTTCCATGGGTTAGCGTTCCTCCTTTTCTGAATTGCCGTGTCAGACCGCCGCAGTTATCGCAATAACAGCTTATGTGCCTGCACGGCTGATTTTACATTTCAACATTTAATTGTATATATGTAAAATAAGCGGATCGCCGTCTGCCGTTACATTGTTCAATATTATCAAGGCAGTCGGGTTTCCTGAGTTATAATAGATATTTACTCAATATTAATTTTAAGGCATTTTCAACAAATTGTCAAGTGTTTTTTATAAAAAAACACTAAACTATTTTGGAAAATAGTGAAAATCTATTGACAACATTTTTCTCCTATGATATAATAATCAAACTGTGAAATCGTTATTATTGTTTAGCAAAGCGGTTTCACGGAAAAAATAAGCCGATGTGATGGAATTGGCAGACGTGACGGACTCAAAATCCGTTGGTAGCAATACCGTGCGGGTTCGACCCCCGCCATCGGCACCAAAAAAGCAGGACTATGCCTGTTTAGGCATAGTCCTGCTTTTTTGGTACGGGGTGGCGAACTCGCACAGTGCGGGTCGTGCAAGGATGCACGATGGCGGTCACACCAAGTCGTTGCACGATGCAGCGACCGCAAATGACCGCAATTCGACACCCCGCCGCATTTCCGCTCGCTCAATGAGAGTGGGTTATTATTTTGGTGCGGCACGATGCGAAACCAACAGAGCAAGCATAATTCGACCCCCGCCACATTTCTGTAATCTCAAACAGGCACAGTCCTGCTTTTTTGGTGTGTGAGGCGAACTCTCACCGTGCAGTTAAAGCACGGTCACCTTATAAAATGAACGCCGAAAGGCTTTAATCGATACATAACCTTTTGACCGCACATAAGCGAAACGGCTGTTTTATGTGTTTGCCTTTGTATATTTTCGGATCATCACAGCAGCATATATCATAACCAACAGCTCCGTTATCGGCATGGCAAACCAAATAGAATCTGCACTGACAACGGCTGGAAGAATCATAATCAGAATACCGCTGATGACAAGTCCCCGTGACCCCGACACGATGAAAGCCGCCTTCGGCTTCATGATAGCCTGAAAATAGTAGGTTGAAAAGATATTGAAGGGCAGAAGTAAGAACGACAGCGCATAGGTCCTGATAATGGCGGGAGCCATATCCAGTATTTCCTGTGTGGGTGCCATGAAAATCTGAATATAGAGATCAGGACACGCCATACTGAGAGCAGTCCAAAACATTCCGAAAAACGCTGTTGTGATCAGTGCCAAACGAAGCGTTTCCCTGATACGTCCGCCTTTTCCTGCACCGAAGTTTGTGGAAACAATAGGCTGAGACGCCTGACCGACACTGTATGCACAGCACTGGACAAAGGTACTTACCTGGATAATCGGACCGTAGATTGCCAATGCGTTTGCACCAAGATATTTCATGATCTGACGGTTGAACATTACTGTCAGAATACCCATTGCCACATCAATAAAGAAGGTGGAAAATCCCGTAACGGAAATTTCACGGAGCTTTGTGAGAAGCTTTTGCGGCTTTACCAGTCTGAGCGTATTTTTACGGCTGATAAAGTGCGTCAGCATTACAATAAACGAAATGCCTGAGCCGATGGCGGTCGCCAATCCCGCACCGTAGATACCCATATCGCAGGGGAACACGAAGAAGTAATCGCCGAAAACATTGAAGATACCGCCTGCAAGCACTCCCGCTGTGGCAAGACCGGGATTTCCGTCATTACGCAGAAACGCCGCCAGCATCTGATTGAACAGGAACAGAGGGAACACATACTTGATAGGGCGCATATAGCTCTGTGCTAACCCCAGCAACGATTCATCTGCGCCGAAAAAGGTCAGGACATGCTTTTCAAAGCTTATAATTCCGACCCATGCCAGAACAGACAGCGCTACAGCGCCGATAACCGCCGCTGTGAAGTATTGGTTTTCGCTCCCGTCGTTTTTTCCGTTTCCCCGCTTCATACTGAAGATTACACTGCCGCCTATACCCATAAGCAGACCGAGACTGTAGATAATATTCCATATCGGCGCAACAACCGCCAAAGCCGCCGTTCCGTCAGGTCCTTGGTACTGACCTGCCATCGCCGTGTCTACGATAGAATATACCGATGTGATCATAGCGCTTCCGAAAGCCGCTGACAGATATTTAAAATAAAGAAGCTTGATTTTACCGTTCAGAAGATCCATTTTACATTCCTCCCTGCACAAAAAAGCCGGATAAGAAACAGGCATCTCAGTCTGTCTCTTATCCGGCTGTCATTTCTCTGAACAACTCGCCCTCCGAGCTATAGTTCATTATTATATCGTATGTACAACGCAATGTCAAGCCTTCGGTATATATTTTTTCTGTATCGGCAAAAAATAACAAAATGAGCGTTGACAGCCGATGTATCAATGATGTATAATACTATATTGTACACAAAACAGATAGAAACGGTAGATTATAAAGGAGTACCTGATGGCAATAAGCATTACGGAAGCAGCTGAGCTTAAAAAAGCAATATTTGAAAAATTCGGCGTAACACTGCATTTTCATGACGGCTGCGGCGGACAGTATTTTACGCTTGACGAAAGAAACGATGAGATAAAGCAGTTTGTTGAAGGCTACTTTGAAAAGAAAAACCTTACCGTTACGTTTATAGCGAGGGGGACTCAGTTCTCCGTAGGAGGTAATAATGCTTGATCAGTTTTCAAGAACACAGCTTGTATTCGGCAAAGAGGCCATGGATAAGCTCAAAGCGTCCCGTGTAGCGGTATTCGGTATAGGCGGAGTGGGCGGATATACCGTTGAAGCGCTTGCACGTTCGGGTGTGGGTGCGATAGATATTATAGACGACGACAAGGTGTGTCTTACGAATATAAACCGTCAGATAATCGCTACAAGAAAGACTGTCGGAAAATACAAGGTCGATGTTGCAAAGGAGCGCATTGAGGAGATAAACCCCGACTGCAAGGTTACGGCGTACAAGACCTTTTATATGCCCGAAACGGCAGATCAGTTTGATTTTACGCAGTACGATTATGCGGTTGACGCAATTGATACCGTTACGGGAAAGATAGCTCTTATAGAAAATGCGAAAAATGCGGGCACGCCCATAATAAGCTCTATGGGCGCAGGCAACAAGGTTGATCCTACCGCTTTTGAGGTGACGGATATTTATAAAACCTCCGTATGTCCGCTTGCTAAGGTAATGCGTTATGAGCTTAAGCGCAGAGGAATAAAGAAGCTGAAGGTCGTATATTCAAAGGAGAAGCCGATACCGCCTATAGACGATATGGCTATAAGCTGCCGTCAGCACTGCATCTGCCCTCCGGGAACTGCGAGAAAATGCACGCAGAGAAGACAGGTTCCCGGAAGCACGGCGTTTGTACCGTCTGTGGTAGGTCTTATAATTGCCGGAGAGGTAATCAAGGATATTACTCAGTTCAAGGGACGGGAGTAAGCCAAAGGCGTTGTCAGGTATATGACTGCATATTTTCTGCCTGATTGCACGGTTGCACGGCAACTGTCATTCTATATTACACGAAATATCTTCGCAGCTTTGTGAAGATATTTTTTGTTTTTGCAGTGTATCTGAATTATATTTCTTGACGGCAGAATATCAGTGTGGTAAAATGTATAAAGGCTTTAAAATTCAGATGAAGTATTATTCCGCCGGGGGTGTTTCTTTGCTTTCAGCATATCTGGCTATGGTTGATACCAATGAGGATAAGGAACTGGTATCAAGGCTTTACAGAAAATATAAAAAATGCCTGTTCAATGTATGCGTATCCATACTCCGTAATCATTCCGACGCAGAGGACGCAGTGCAGGACACATTTATGCGTATGATTGATAATCTTCCCAGATTCAGGGATGTTGATTCGCCGCAGACGCAGGCGCTGTGCGTGGTAATGGCGAGAAACGTTGCAAAGGATATACTGAGGAGAAACAGCAAAACTGTTTTTACTACGCAAGAGGAGCTTGACGAATACGAAGCGGATTTTGACAATGAGAACATGGCTATTTCAAATATAGGACTGGAAAAGCTTAAAACCGCTCTTAAGCGTCTGTCAAAGGATGATTATGACGTGATCCTGCTTAGCGTAAAATTCAGATGTACACATTCGGAAATGGCGGATATATTGGGCATTACATATCAGTCTGCAAGATACAGACTGCGGAAGGCGAGAAATAATTTATTAAAGGAACTGGAGGATATAGAGCATGAACAATTTAGAAACGGCGCTTGACGAAACACTGAATGAAATGGTTTTATCTGACATTCCTAAAATCAGCCGTATCTTTCCTTTTAAATTAGACAGAAAAATGAAGAAATTCATCAGGAATTACGGCTGTACCGACAGCGGTACGTCATATCATATAAATACAAAAAAGATAATCCGTTATGCGATAATAATAGCAATTATCAGCGCACTTACTTTTACTGTATCCGCCGGTTTCAGATTCAACAATATAAGCCTTGTAAAGCATGATATTTATTCAAATCTGCGGGTTGAAGCAGCGTTTAAAACGCCTGAAACAATAATGCAGAAATACGATATATCGGCAGATATGAGCGGATATTTAAGACAGCTGTGCAGCGACTCGGTGGATTCGTATATATTAGCATACATGAAGGAAGACGCTACTATTATTTTTTCTCAGGTTATTTTCAGAGGCTTAGGCGGAATACGGATTAATACAGAGAATGCGGAGCAGACTATCCGTTATATTGATCTCAACGGAATCACGGCTATGTATTTTCAAGAACAGGACGGCGGTAACTGCGTTATTTGGGACAACGGGCAATATGTATTTTTTGTCAGCTCGTCGTCCGCTATAGGAAAAGACGAACTGATAGAAATAGCAAAGAGCGTGAAACCGATAGAGACAGAATAATATCGTAAAAATGCACAATTAAGCATTGCAAATTTGTAGGAATTTACAATTTTTTTTGTTTTTCTGAAAAAAATGCAAAAATCATAGTGCCATGAGCCTTTCTCATACGTTTTATATATAGGACAAGCTTTTGTCCTATATATAAAACGAAAAGGAGGTGTAGGCATGAAAAGATTTCTCGCATTTTTACTGGCAGCCGCTCTCTTATGTACTTTTATAGTTAACGTATCCGCAGAAGGTGTTTCCCGTGATGCTTCATATAGCAAAACGTCGAAAATAGCATTGGCGGGTTCTGTACTCAGAGCTACAAGCAGAATTGAAGACAAAGACGGAATAATAAAAAGCGTTAAAATTGAGCAGACAATTGAAAAATTTGCTTTCTTATGGTTCTGGAACGCTTCATTTGCAGGACCGTGGACGCATACTTACTACAAAGTACAGCCCAATGTTGAGTTTGTTAACAATATAATAAACTTTGACAGCGGAATCTATAGAACAAAGTCAGTGTTTACCGTTACGTTTAACGACGGAAGAACTGAAACAGTTACTATTTACAGCAACGAATACACTGTGAACAAGTAAAAGATACCCCCGTGATTAATTTCACGGGGATTTCCTTTTTATAATCGGAATACGCTCCGAAGCAGACGGAAAGGCAGTTCTTGTCGGAAATTGTTTTTTGTGATATACTGAAATAATAAGCAGATCATAATAAAGCTGTAATCACAGATAATATATACGAAGGAGCGTAAGAAAATGAGCGACAGAACAACAGGTGTTTCGGAAGAATATGACATTGCCATAATCGGAACAGGACCGGCAGGAATATCGGCGGCGATAAATGCGGCTATACGCAAAAAGAAATTTATCATTTTCGGAAGCGACAGTCTCAGCGCAAAGGTCGAGTGTTCATATATAATATCAAACTATCCCGCACTGCCCGACATCAGCGGCAAGGAGCTTAACGAAAGACTTTCCGATCATATTAAAAAGATGGGCGTTGAGATAACGAACGAACGGATAACGGGAATTTATAACTTCGGCAGTCATTTTATACTGCTTGCAAACCAAAAGGAATTCAAGGCGTACAGCGTTATTCTGGCAACAGGCGCACAGTCGGCAAGGGAGATCAAGGGAGAACGTGAGCTTCTCGGCAGAGGAGTGAGCTACTGCGCAACCTGCGACGGTAATTTCTATCAGGGCAAAACCATTGCCGTTATATGCGACAATAAAGAAAGTGAAGAAGAAATTGATTTTTTGGCGGAGCTTGCCGAAAAGATATATTTCTATCCGACGTATAAAACAGAGTATACAAAGGAGAACACAGAACGTCTTTTATCTGCGGTAAAAAGTGTTGACGGCGACAGGCACGTTGACGGGATAACTCTTGCAGACGGACGGCACATAGCCGTTGACGGAGTGTTTTTCTTAAAGCAGTCGGTATCGGCAGATGTACTGCTTGACGGACTTGAAACAGACAACGGCAGTATAACCGTTAAGCACGATATGTCGACTAATATAAAGGGCTGCTTTGCCTGCGGCGACTGTACGGGCAGACCGTATCAGATAGCCAAAGCCGTTGGCGAGGGCAATACCGCTTTGCACAGTGCGGTAACGCATCTTTCCGAACTTAAAAACAAAGCCGAATAGGCTCCTCGGCATAAATCAAGCCCCGCAGATTGAAAACCTTCTGCGGGGCTGTTTTATATCATAAGATCATACTGGCTGAGCTTCTTTGTCTGCTTCGGCAGTTTTTTCGGTTTTGGCTTTTTGCTCAGAGTTATATGCCGTGACAGAGTACTGCAAAACATTCTTGATAGTTTCGCCGTCTATCTGTAAAGCGGTCGGAGCATCAAACCTTACGCTGATGTTTTTGCCTGTAAGCACCTTTACCATTTCTGTGTGGTTTATGTGTTCGCCTTTAAAAATAGAGGGGAAAACCATAAGCGTTTTCAGCTTTCCGCTGCCGTGCATTACAACGACTGACAGGGTGTTGTCTGCATTGTTACGCTCCTGATTAGGCGCAGTCATCATGCCGCCGCCGTAAAATTTTCCGTGCATTGTCGGGGCAAGCCACACCTTTTTAAAGCTGTACTCCTTGCCGTCAACGGTGACTGTCGCATTTGTGGGCTTGAATCGGAAAAGAAGTCCCTTTATCGCTATGGAGGTGTAATTTATCGGCTTATCCGATTTTTCACGCAGCTCGTCGCCGACCTCACAGCAATAGCCGTCTATGCCGTAACCGACAGCGTTAATAAACAGCGAGCTTTTACCGTTTACCGTTACTGTAGGCAAGCCCTTGACATAATCGTTTATCAGTATCGGCTCACATCCCGGCTCTTTACCGAGATCACGCATGAAGTCGTTACCGCTTCCTGTTGCATAGAAATACAGCGGGTTTTCATACGGATAGCCGCCGCTCTCGTTTATAAAGCGATTCAGAGTGCCGTCACCGCCGCAGATCACGATCTCGCTTTTCGGAGATATGCTGTCAAAGAATCTGCCGTAGCTTGTTATCTGCGTCATGTTGCAGTATTTAAGCTCATCGTTCTTATACACTTCCGTGAGCTTTTGGGCAAGCTCCTCACCCTTGCCGTTGCCCGACAGGGGGTTATATAGTATGTATCGGATATTCATATCTGCTCCTCATTTCAAAGCTTTCTCCGCTTTTAGTATCAGTATAACAAATTGAAACAGATATTACAATATTTTGTCGCTGTTTGTCGACAAATAAGAGGGAAAATGTATATTTTCGCATAGTCGGGCTGTTCGGCGGGGCTTCTGAGGTGTTATGTGCAATAAACAGAAAAACCACCTGACAGGCAGAAAAAACCGTCAGATAAGCAGAAAATATCGCATGATAAACAGAAAACCGCCTGACAAGCGAAAAAATCGCACGTCAAGCGGAAAAACTACCAGACAAGCAGAAAAGCTGATAAACAAACAGAAAAACCGCCCGACTGTAACAGTCAAGCGGTTTTTAACTGGTCTGAGTGACAGGATTTGAACCTGCGGCCTCTACCACCCCAAGGTAGCGCGCTACCAATCTGCGCCACACCCAGATAACAGTAGATATTATACACGGTTTAGAGAAGTTTGTCAAGAGTTTTTTTGAAAAAAGTACGAAAACAGCCGAAAAATATTTTAC
>CAVJKI010000021.1:11479-14522 GCA_963649995.1 Sodaliphilus sp. | reverse complement strand
CCTTCAGAAATAAAAAAGCTATAAATCCATTATACAAGCGGTATAACAACAATAACTCCTGCAAGTCCGATACCGAAAAATTCAGAAAACTTAATCCGGAAGGGCAAACAAAAACCGAAAAAGTCCCGCATATATCTTTAATATAGCAGTATCATATTCGTATATAAAAGATATTCTGTCTTTCTGAAGGTAGTATAACTGGGTATTGTATAGACCTTAAATTCGGGGGGCTACCCCTGTTTTTCAAAAAAACAATGCAATAAACACATTTACCCACTTGACAAATGCTGCCGATAGCGTTATTATAATTACGCAGGCTGTTTAATTCTGTGATTGTGGGATTATCAGTGTGCTTATGAATGTTTTTAAATGAGATAAGCCCGGGGTGTGATCCGGGCTTATTTCTTTTCCTGATAAATCTGATAACCTTTGTACTATATGAATTGTCCGCATAAACCTTGCTGTTGTCATAACGCATTTTACGCTGTTTACGTATAAGACGCAGATTGACAAGATTGCTGATTATTTTCATAGCGGTATCACGCTTTATGCACAGCTCATCGGCAAGGTCGTTGAAGCTTTTAAAGCAGTAACCGAGCTTGCTGTCAAGCGATTTAATAATAAGGATATATAAGCGCAATTCGATCGCTGTTAAGTTTTTGCCGAACACATTTCGTTCTATTCGCGTATAGTTAGCCGACACCTTATTCTTTTCGGGATTTAAAACATATGTATATGTTCCCTTGCGATTATCCTTTCGGTAAGCCGCTAAAATGTGTGTAATGTAGCCCTTTCTCATTAAGCTATCGGTTATCTTGGATACTGTCTGCGTAGACTTTATACCGCAGTGTGAAGCTATTGTCTGCTGTCTTACACGCTTATATTCGTGTCCTGCTTTGCTTCGGATATTTGAATAAACAGAAAGCAGGTATGTATAAACTGCAAACTCGTTATGCGTCAGCTCGTTTGAGGTAATAACCGAGTTAGACAGCAGAAAATAACTTTTCATTTTCACACATCCTTGTATTTTGTTGTATTTTAACGTTTAAGCGGTTTTGTCGCTTGTACAGTATTCTTCTCATTCAACGCTCTGAACGCCTTTAAATCGTCGTTAAAGTCCTTGTTTAATGGTATATCTTTTGAAACAGCATATCCTTTCAGAGCATACTTGTCGCTAAGCTGCTCAGTAGCGTGTTTACCTGCATCATCATTGTCAAGGCAGAACGTTATTTCGGCAATAGGCTTATTCTTTAAAAACTCGTCAAGAGCAACATCTGATTTGCCGCCGAGCGATAGCATAGTCAACTGCTGCCAAGCGTCCTGTCCGTTGTTTATAGCGTAAAAGGACGCATAGGACAGCATATCAATTACAGACTCGAAAACATACAGCTTATTCTTATTTGTACCAAGTAAAGAAAACGAATATTTTTTATCGCTTCCCGGCAAATCGACACGGTATGTAGATCTATCGGATACAGAACGGCAAAACGCATAGCGTGACATAATACCGTCGCCGTTTACGGCAATCATATTTACATATTTTTTAGTAATGCCACGCTCGATAAGCTCCGGTATATGTTCACCGCTAAACCCTTCACAAATATATTTCTCACCTTTTTGTTTCTGTGCCTGAAGCTCTATGGTAACATATTCCGGTGCGTTTGTGGGTATATCGTTTTTAAAACGATAAAACGGAGTGTTCGAACTGTCGTATCCGACAAGCTGAAGACCGCTGTAACCGATACCTTGATATAACTTACGGTCATAGATCAGCTGATTTACTATGCTATACTCCAGTCCACGGGTTTTGCACAAATATGCGATAACATTGCTGTAATTTCGCTGTCCGTTTTCCTTGTGATCCTGTTCAGGCAGTATAAGTCGATGAGCTTCGATTTTTTCTTCTGGCGATTTCTTTTTCGTATTATATTTGGCTGAATACTCCATTTGAATATCGCCGCAAAGCGATTTAACGGCTTCGGTAAAGCTTTGTCCGTATATTTTCATACAAAACGCAATAGCGTTATTGCCGCCCTCGTCACGGCTGTTCCAATACCACCCTTTTCGGTCGTTTGTAATAAAAAGGCTGTCGTGAACATCGCAACGGTAGCCGTTACCGCTTTTCTTTACGCTGAAGCCTTCTGTTCTTTCAAGAAATTCTACCATATCTACATTTCTTGCACGTTCTATTTGCTCTTTTGTAACGTAGTTACTTGGTTTAGATTTAGAATAACTCATAAAAAGCTCCTTAAAAAAGAAAGCAACGATTTCCTCTTTTTCGGAGGTTGTCGTTGCTTGTTATTTTTATCTTCTATCCAGTACCATTGCCTACTGAATTCATCGGCAGTATCTCGCTTGATAATTTCTATTTTCAGACGGCGAATGCGGAATGCCTGTGTTATAATTACAGCTAATAAAATTGTTATAAGAACGCTCATAGTAAAACCTACTTACTGCGTTTTTGTGATTGTGCGGGAAAATCAAAGTCGATTTTTCCGTCTTTAACGATAAGTGCCGCTGAGAATACTTTGCCCGACTTTGAAGTAAATCCGTTTATTATTCTTGTTCGCTTATTAGCGCATAACATAGTCGCAATCGTGTCTGTAATACATTTTCCGCATATAGTTCCGGCTATAAAAAAATTACACCCGTTTTTATACCCGGTGCAGACCCATCCTTTAGAACTTTTTATCATTTCTTTTCCGCAAACAGGACATTTAAGACGTTCGGGAAATTCAAAACCGATCGTATTATCAGCTTTGATTGTTAGCTTTGCATCAAATGTTTTTCCGCTCTGAGATGTAAAACCCTTGATGATAGATGTCGAACGTTTCAATGTAAGCTCTTTGGCGATTACATCTGATATTTTTTACCGCAGATTTCATTTGCAATATAAAATCTGCAACTATCCGGGTTATCTTTGGAATAACCTGTACAGCACCAACCGACTTTTTTCTTAATTAAAGGTTTACCGCATAACGGACAATTAAGGGTGTTACCTGCCATTGCAGAAGTATCACTGTTTTTGATTAACTCTACCCAT
>CAVJKI010000021.1:7596-11469 GCA_963649995.1 Sodaliphilus sp. | reverse complement strand
GACTTTCCACGGGCAATTTTATCAAGTTCCATTTCCATATCGCCGGTCATATCAACAGACAGCATATCGGGTACCGTCTTTTCAAGCACATCGATTATATACATTCCTTTTTCTGTTGGCATAATGCCTTTGATCATATTGCCGTTTTTTTTGGTTCTACGAGCAATATAGCCTTTTTCATACAGCTCTTTAATGATACCTTGACGTGTTGCGGCAGTTCCCAGTCCACGCTTTTCAAGTTTAATTAAGTTGCGAGTTTGTTCATCTTCTATATTATCACCTGCAAGCTCCATTGCCGTAAGCAGTGTAGCGTCGGTATAATACTTCGGTGGCTCATTTTGTCCCTCTTTGACATCGAAACCGATAACTTTATAATCGTTATCCTTAACGATTTCGGGCAACCCGATTACCTTCGGCGTTGCATCAACAGCAAACCAACCGGGACTGATTATATTCGTTCCGGTTGCTGTAAACAGCTGATTATCAATCTGAAAAACGGCTTTGACATTTTCTGTGACAGCTTTCGGATAAACAGTACGGATAATTGATAACGCAAGCAAAGTATATGCCTTGCGCTCATTTTCTGACATACCGCTTAAATCATTCGGTACGAGAGCGGTCGGTGTAATAGCGGTGTGCGAATCGACTTTGCTGTCATCATAATGCCGACGTGTACAGGGTGCAAAATTGTCGGCAGGAATAGCATATTTAGCAAATTCGGGCATTTCAAACAGTAGCTTTATTATCTTTACCGTTTCATCTTTCATTGCATCTGTTAGATGCTCCGAGCTTGTGCGTGGATATGTTATCAACCTGTTTTCGTACAAGCTCTGAACGAGCTTTGTAAGCATATCAATTGTGAGATCCGTACACTTTGATAAATCAGCAAGCAAATGTGTAGTGTTATATAAAAGCGGAGCGGCTGTCTGCTTTTGCAACACCTCGACTTTAATCGCTTTTGCCGTATTTAATTTAATTTCATCTATAGCAGCCTTTGCCGCCGTTTCGGTATCGTACTTATCTGCCGCTTCGGCAGTAAACTTTGCGCCGTCAGTTGTTTCGATATTGGCAACTATTTTATAAAACGGCTTTTTAACATAATTCCTTATTTCCCGTTCACGCTTAACAATCATTGCGAGTGTCGGCATTTTTACACGTCCGCAGGCGAATACATTATCCGTACCACCGAATTTCAATGTAGCCGCAACAGACGTGTTAATACCAACGAGCCAGTCTGTTGCAGACCGTATACGTCCTGCATTTTCAAGCGGCTTCATATCTTTTGCCGGACGTAACTCTGCAAATGCCTTTCTGATCTTAAAAGGCGTCAAATCTGTTATCCAAACACGTTTATAAGGCACTGTACAATGCAACACTTCATATAAGTACGCAAAAATCAATTCGCCTTCACGGTCTGCATCAGTGGCATTGATTATCAGATCCGCCTTATCAAAGAACTGCTTAACATAATCATAAGCAAGCCTGGAATAATTATTATCTTTTACTCTTGTAATAAAATGTTCGGGTATAATCGGGTAATTATCGAAGCTCCAGAATTTATAACTTTCGTTATAATCTTCAGCCGGAGCTAAACCGCATAAGTGACCGGCACCGTGACAAAGTATAGCTTCCTCGCCGTTTAAATTTAAGCTCCAGTGAGCTATTGAGGGTTCTTTAGGATTCACTGTTTTTTTGTATGCGCCTAAAGCCTCGGCAATTGTCCGACCGAGGCTGTATTTTTCGGCATAGATTACTATCATAATCTTCTCCTTTCAAGTTGTGCTACAGGTAGCACATCTTAATTTACGATATATGCTTTAAGAATGTTGCTGTATACGTTATTGTTGTTTGCGTTTGTTGCCATCCAGTTGTCAGAAGGCTCAAGCATATACGCATTAAATCCGGACTTTATAAGCTGTTTGTTTATTGCAACAAACTTATTTACGGTAACAGGGAAAAAGCACAGATTTACATCCATCTTATTCGGAATAATTACGTTGTTAATGTAATCAGTAAGCATTGGCATATCCCAATCAGCCGCCGAACACAGCAAAATGTGTATATACGCATTATGATTAAGCGTAATGCCGTCATCGCAAACGATGTAATCGAACGTATCATTGATTTTATCGAAACACGAATATATAATAACATCATCTATGTTGAAGCCGTTCTCGTTTACGGTAGTTGCGTCTACGTTAAAATATTTGCATAACCCGGCTGTTACAGCTGTAACAACGCAAACCTTTGCTCTTTCGTACTTGTGTAAGTAAAATGCAATGTCAAAAGCAGTGTATGTACTGCCGCAACGGGAATTATATCCGAATACCGAAATAATCACATTACCTCGCTGTATTCGTTCATAATTTTCAGTTAAACGTACAGTTTGCATTGAATATGAATTGTCACTGACATCTTTATAATTGATCCCGACAAAGTTGCCGGGATATTCGTGTACTTTTCTGTCGGGATAACTCAGTTCTTTATTTTCATCCGATGAATCTTCCGTAACGGGAATATCGGGCGTTTCTGTTTTTGGATTTAAGATCGCATAATCTATTGCGGCAGGATCAAAGCCCACAACAATATCATAAACGCCTATAGAATATAAAGCCGACGCATACTTGTTGAAACTGCTATCGTTACTGCACATAAAAATTATACGCATATAGCCGTAACGCATTTTTATAATGCTGAGAAAATCTATCAGTGATACGCCTTTAGTGACGGTATCGTCCCCGACTAATATACCATGGGGACGATACTTTTCGTATATTTCAGTAGCTGTATTGGGTCTGACAGAAGTGTACTTACCTACCGTTACAGCTTGCTCGGATTTTTTAAGCACTGTATCAAGGTTACGCATACTGCGTTTACCGGTAATCAATACAATATTCATTTAATCACCGCTTTCTGGTTTATAAGTGTAATTTTTAATTTCTCGAGTATCGAGGAGATGATCTTCAGGTTATCCTCCTTGAAAGTTTCATAAGCAAAAGAATCAAGTATAATCATCAGGTAACTGTCTACCGAAAGGTAAATTCTGCAAACAAGCCTTGACCGCAACATCGGATTTGAAAGAATACCGTCAGCCGCCGTAATAACGGTAACTGACGGTAAAGAAAAACAGCGTAAAAGTACGGCTCTGTCGTTTATTCTGTTTCCGTAACAATGAGTAAAATCGCTGTCATATACGGAAAATGCACATATCGGTATATGAGCATTTTTAAAATCGGCAAAGGTTTTTGCAAACAAAGCTGAATCTGTCAACTGATTGCTGTTTTCCTCTGATTGTTCTGCATTAGTCAAGATTTTATTTGTTATACTCATTGTGCTACAGGTAGCACAATTTTTTATGTTTGAGCTATTATCCTTGTTTTCACACAGCTTTTTAACAGAGTTTAATTTAATTTTAGGCGTAGAGTATTTTAATTGCAGTTTTTTCATATTTCTCTCCTAAAATCAGTCTGACAGAGCTTGTATATTGCACTATCCTTTGGAATGCGTCTGTCAAACGGTATTATCTTTCTGCCGCTTACGATAAGCCCTGTGCCTTTTTCACCGGTCTGCAAGTAGCTCGACTGCGAAGGCGACAAGTTAAATAACTCTATGAGCTTATCAAGGTCGGTTTTCTTCTGCTGAAGAAGAACTACAAATTCAGAGTTAGAAAGCATAACCTTTGCCTGCCCCGAATCAAGGACTTCCGTTATGTTCTGTGTTATGCCGGTAGGGATACCGCCGTATTTTCTGATTCGTTTAAATACCTTCTGAAAAAAGTCGGCAGAGCGAACTGTTTCTTTACCGTTACCGTCGTTGAACATAACGGAGAACTCATCGACCCACACCCAAGTTTGAATGCCCTTATTTCTGTTG
>CAVJKI010000021.1:0-7526 GCA_963649995.1 Sodaliphilus sp. | reverse complement strand
GTCACGAACACGCTGCCAGATGTACTCGAGTATAACCTGTAATCCTACCGGACGGAGCTGTTCGCCCATATCGGATATATCAATGGACAACAGCCTGTTATCCGTATGAATGTTTGTTCTGCCCGAAAAAGTATTGAAACTGCCGTTAACATAAAGCTCGATGTCCAGTGCTATCTGATCTGCTTCAGGTAGTTTTTTGTTTATAAGCGCATTGTAAAAATCAACAAAAGTCGGTGTGAATTCCGGATTACCGTTATTAAGTACATAATCGGCATAAACTTCTTTGACACAACTGTCGATAATAGATTTGTCGGCGGCAGATAACGGCAGCCCTCGTGCCGTTTCTATGATCGACATAATCAGCTCGGATTTCATAGCAACGGCAGATGTGCCATTTTCACTGATATTTATATCGGTGTCAAATATGTTGATCTTTGTTTCGGAATCCGCTGATAATTTCAGCGTATCGCCGCCAAATCGCTTGATGAGAGGATAGTATTCTCCATCGGGATCTATAATTATCTTTTCCGATTTAGGGTAACGTATGATTGTATCTATAATTTCGGATTTGCAATACATCGATTTTCCCGAACCCGATGTACCGAGATAGAAACCGTTAGCGTTCATCTCTTCAGCTCGATCAAGTACAATAATAGCGTTGGTGTGCTTGTTCATACCGTAGCAAAGACCGGTGTCAGAAAAATAAGATCGTGCTGAAAACGGTATTAGAATACCGGCGGCATCGGACAGAACATAAGTATTTACATTGTTGCCATTGGCATTATCAAAATGGTTAATACCAAACGGAAGGACGGAATCAAGTGCTTTTTCCTGTTGTCTGACAAGGCAATCGATAACGACCTGATGTTTTTTTCCTTTTGAACGTATAGCTTCTGTCAGCTCTTCAAGCTCCTCTTTTGTAGAAGCGGATAATGATATAAAAACGCCGATTTTGAAAAGTTCACAATTTGTATCAGACAAGCGTTCTTGAAGATCTTCCAGTTCACGCTCACGCTCCGTCCAGTGATAAGGAACAAAATTCAGTCCTTTTTTGTGGTTTTTTTCAAGCCTTGCTTGTATTTTGCCTTGATGAGCATATATATTGTCTTTCACCCTGTCCTGTGCTTCGGACTTGTCAATATGTTTGATGTGCTTAGAAACAACAATCTTGCAGTTGTTATCAAGAATATCACGAATACCGCAAAAGATAAAATCATCATTTTATGTACCGGATGAAAACGAAATAAAAGTAATATACAAACTAATCAAAAAATACAGAGCTTGAGATTCCATTTTTATTAGCCAGTCAATGTGGATTGCGTCCTTCGGAAATATGTGCATTGACAAAGGATTGCATTACCGCTGACGGATTAGAAATTCGCAAAGCAGTTGTAATAAATGAGCATGGCAGAGAAGTATATAAGCCGCCTAAGTCATACGCCGGATATAGGACAATACCAATATCGCCCTTACTGCGAGATAAACTCATGAATACTCCGGATAAAAAACGGATTTGCGTTATATCTTCAAATAAAATAAGCCGTGATTGGAATTCATTTCTTCGTAAACACGGGCTACATATATTTAGATTCTATTCTTTGCGACATTATTACGCCAGTCAAGCATTATTGCTTGGAATACCACAGAAATATATTGCGGAATTAATGGGGCATTCATCGACTGACATGATTGAAAAGGTCTATCAGCACACCTTTCCATCTGCGATGGAAGAATTTAAGGTTCGTATTGCTGATAACATAGAAAAACTTTTGGGGTAATAAGGGTTCGAATCCCTCTTGGCGTGCCAACCGCTTTGATTGCCAAAGCGGTTTTTCTTTTGCATATTATATACAGAAAAGGCGGAACGGTTTTTATGCCGTTCCGCCTTATATTATTCAGTTTTAACAAATTCAGATACCAACTGGATTCCCCAGAATATCGTAAGATGAATAGCGGGGTCAGACAGCATAAGCACCGCACGTTTCGCCTTGCTTGAATCATCGTTCTGCACTTTGAGTATCTGATAAGCAATACCCGCAATTCCGATGAACACAGCAGGAAGCATACTTGTAGCGAAGCTCATTGCAACTCCGTATAAAACAAACAGTCCGCATGTGCCTATAAGCCTTTTTAAAAAGTAACGTGATGTATCGACCTTTGCACAGAGTGTTATAATTATTGCAATTACACTGCATATTACAGCTCCGAAGCAAACATACCGCCACAAAGCGTCAAGCCGTGTAAACGCTGAAATCCCGCCTGCATAAAGAAAGTCGGTAACAGTGCGTGCAATGCCCCATATAATAATTAACACAGGAAAAAGCAATGATTGCAAAAGCGCTGTTTTGTCGCTCTTGAACATAATACACCTCGTTTCATTTATAGCAATAACATAAAACCTGTTGCGTATACGATTGTCCGTTCTTCATTTGTGATACCTTTTCCCCGCAATAATACTATATGCCCTGTAGATCTGCTCCAGTAGCATCACTCTTGCGAGCTGATGCGGAAAAGTCATCTTCGACATCGACAGCTTTATATCAGCCATAGCCTTTATCTGCGGAGGAAGCCCGAATGAGCTTCCTATTATAAAATTCACCGCCGATTTTCCCTGTACCGCCGTATCACTGAGTTTTACCGCCAGCTCCTCGCTTGAAAGCTGTTTGCCCTCAATGCACATTGCCACCGTCAAAGCATTTTTGGCAAGCTTCTTTTCTATCATTTCAGCCTCTTTTACAAGTGCGTCCTCTATCTGCTTGTCGGACGGCTCATTAGGCAGTGTGACAGGCTCAAGCTCATATATTTTAAGAGAACAGAATCCGCCGAGCCGTTTTTCATACTCATTGCAGGCATCTCTCAGATAGCTTTCTTTAAGCCTGCCGAGGCAGATTATATTAACGCTCTGCATCAGCGTCTCCTAGCGTAGCTTTCAAAGCGGCGCTTTTCCTTTGATGCCTGTTTTCTGCGCTTGGAGTTTTCAATTGTCCTTGTGACTATAAAGCAGATAAGCAATACAACTATTCCGACAAGCGACACCTTTAACCAGGGCTTGTCAAATTCATTCTTGGCTCTTTCTATATAATATTCCACATCGGATCTCGCAACGTTATTGTTGGCAACAAGATTCATGGTAGCAATCGTTTCGCCCTTAAATTTAACATCCATAACTCCGAGTATATCGCCCTTTTTAACGGGAGCCTGTACGCTTTCATACGCCTTGAACACCTTCTGCACGCCTGATTCCTTTACCGATTTCGGCATAAGTGCGGTGTAGTCGCTTTCGGGAGTTAAGATAACGTGGGTTGCGCTTTCGCCCATCTCAACCTTGACTTCGGTTATCTGCTCATCCTTGCTTATTACCGTAGCCATTTCAAAGTTTGAGAACGCCCACTTGTAAAGGTTAAGCGCATCAATCATCGAATACCAGTCATCATAATATTCGCCGTCCTTGTCCTTTACAGGTGCGCCGAGAGTTACAAGAATATAATTGTACTGGTTCTTTGCGGCTGAAACAAGACATCTGCCCGCTTCATCGGTAGTACCCGTTTTTGTGCCATAAGCATATTCATACTCATACACACTGCCGGGACGCAGAAGCGAAATAGTGCTGTATATCGAGTAGCCGTCGGGGTTTGCTTCATTCTTCGGCATCTCATATTCGTATGTGCTTGTTATTTCCTTGAACAGCGGGAACTTATCGTAAGCGTATTTTGTCATCTTGTAAAGGTCTTCCGCTGTAGTATAGTTATTGTCATTATGCAGACCGTGAGCGTTCACAAAGTTAGTGCCTGTACAGCCAAGCTCCTTTGCCTTTTCGTTCATCATACCGACAAACTTCGTGATACTTCCTCCGCCTATGTTGTATGCAAGGATATTTGCCGCCTCGCACGCTGACGGGAGCATCAGCGCATATAAGCAGTCCTTATATGTCAGGTTGTCCTGCAAAGGCTCTATTGCGGCAGTTGAAGGGTCGCTGTAGTTCGGGTCTTCATAGAAGTCGTTGAAGCAGTCATAAGGAACCTCGACCTTTTTTGAAAGAGTACCCTCGGAAATATGCTCCAGCGCAATAATGCAGGTCATTATCTTAGTCGTTGACGCAGGATACATCTTCTTGCTCTCGTTCTTTTTATAAACAACGTCGCCCGTATCGGTATTGACCATATACACAGCCTCGCTGTATATTTTATCGGTATTCGGGTCAAAGTCGTATACTTCGTCGCTGTCCTCGGCAAAAGCGGTAACAGACAGCGAGCAGATCAACATTGCTCCGCAAAGTAAGGCGGATGCAAAGCGTAATATCTTCTTCATAATTTATTCCGTTCCTTTTCATCGGAGATTTTTAAATATGTTCTTTATTATTGTATCACATATCGCAGAAAAAGAAAAGAGTTTTTTGCTTGTTAATGTTTTGTTTTATGTACAGCTTGCCTGATGTGCGGTTATGTGCTAAAATGAAATAAGAATTTTCTTACAATTCGGCAAGGAAAAAGAAAGCACGGCAATAATGCTGAGGTGCCGCAACGAAGGTTTTGAAAGCAAGTGGTAAAGACTATCGGAACGGTATATTGCAGAAAATCTAAAAATATTTGGAGGAAACTGCAATGAAATCATTATTTGAACAATTTGGCGGAACTTATCGTGAGGAAAACGGGTATCTTATTCCTAATCTGAGCTTGCCCGATGAAGAACAGCATACGATTGGAATATGGGGGTTCGGGTGTCCGGTGGACACCTCTGTCGAAGACAGAAGAACCGACCGAGTCGGCAGACGAGACCAGCGGCACAGACGGTATCTGAAAGAAAATCGCAAGGTGCTTTACGCTGACCTGCTGACGAGCGGCAAGCTGAACAGCTATCTTGCGGATATTGACAGGCGGGCAGAAGAGATGTTCTCTCGGCTGGTAAAGCAGATGGCAGACGCCGAAGGCATAACCGAAAAGCTGAAAGCCGACGATATGATGTCGTGGGTCGGTCGAATGAACGGTATAAGAAGCCGTGCGGCGGAAATCGTCAATGCGGAGCTGATCTTCGCATAGCCGCCTAAAACAGCACGATTGCCCAAAACGAGGGAGAAGGTACAATTACCTTCTCCCTCAATGTCTGCAGCTTGAAAAACGCCTGATACAAGGCTTTCCGTGCGTCTATTTTTCGACTGCTGCGGCAAACGGATTTGTATTTGAGACGAAATTTTCCGAAAAGCGATTGAAAAGCTGATAAAAATATGCTATACTATATGTGTATATTTATGGGGTAGGGTTATTGTACCCTTTCGCCGCAAAAAATTACGGAGGGAGGACTTGACAATGACGAGAGGCAGCTGCGACAATTCTATCGGCTCGGCAGGAGTATAATTTTCTCTCTTCTGCTTGTCAAGCCGCATTTTGTGAATATTTCAGAAAATTCAACATCGGAGGCAGGGGCTACTGCGCCTTGCTTCCGTTTTTGCTTTTACGAAAATCGGCAATTCTTTGTTGCCTTTCAAGGCTCATCGAGCGGCGGCTGCGCTTAATTTCCGAAAAAATGATTTTATTCGGTCGACTATGTGGCGACTGACTTAAAAGTAAGAAAATATTTCAAAGCTTGCTCAAAGAGCAGTTTTTCGAGCTTGTGTGACATTCGACAGCGCAACCGAATAGTTTGGCTTATCGACAAATCCAATGTGTTTAATTTGGTGAAGGAGAATTATTTTGTTTGGACAACTTCAATATTACATCATCCCGATATTAGCGTGCTTTTGCTTTCTCAGCTTTATTTTTATCGGTAAAGCAACGCCAATGAAAAGAGTTTCAGGCTATTTTACTGCAGGAACGATTGCAATTTTAATCGTTATTTTCTCAGAGATAGCCGAATCGTTTTTCACAGATGCGAATTACACGTATGACAACTGGCAGCGTTGGCTTTTTTCTATGATTGCCTATATTTTCCGCCCGGCAATTGCTTATATTTTGCTTTTGACTTTGCTTCGCGACAGAAAGAAAACAAAATTACGGGCCTGCCTTTTGGCATTGCCGCTTGCTGTGAACACATTGCTTTTGTTGATTTCGCCGCTTTGCGGCATTGTGTACTACTTTGACGTTGAAAATCACTTTACAAGCGGCCCTTTGAGAATCGCGCCTTTTGTGACAGGATTTTTGTATTTAGCGATTTATATCTTGATTTTCGCAAAGGACGCAAAGCGGAACGGCAATTTGGAGTGGATTGTTTCCATACCTGTTGCAATAACTTGTGGTTTTGCGATTTATTTGGAAACGGAATTTGAACTTTTAGGCTCGCTTCCTTTGGCGTGCATTATCGGTATGATATTTTACTATATTTATTTTTATGTCGAATATTATAAGAAAGATTCCCTCACAGGCGCCTTACAACGTTCGGTTTTTTATGACGCCGTAAAATGCCATTCTTCTAAATATTTCATTATTTTTGACATTAACGGATTGAAACACATCAATGACCAACGCGGGCATATAAGCGGTGATGCCGCCATGAGAAGCTTTGCTCAAACCACTTTTTCGATTTTACCGAAAAATGCTCGGCTTTACCGCATCGGCGGAGATGAATTTGCTGTTTTATATTTCGGTGCCGACAAAAAAGATGTGGATTATTTCTTAAAAAAAGTTGAAAACAATTTAGACAAAGACCTTCTTCCGTTCGGAATTTCTTACGGATGGGCTGCTTTTGACAAAGAAGCGGAATTTAACAATGCATATAGAAGTGCAGATGAAATATTGTATAAAAACAAGGCCGCTTTTTGGAAAAATTACAGTTCTCAAACTATGAAAGAAATCAAAGCCGATTGATAAAATTGGTATTGATAAGAAGGAATATATTAAAGCTCCTAAAACAAATTCGGGAAACCGAAAAATTTATGTACCCGAGTTACTTTTTAAAATTTTGAAAAAATATCGAGAACGCTATATAATAAATAAACTTAAGTATGGCAGAAATTTCAATGGCAGCGGTTATGTTGCGGCACAAGAAAACGGTACGCCGTTTTCACCGCAAGGCATTTCTAATTGTTATGTCAGATTTATGAAACGACACAGCGGTGAAATACGGCATTTGAAATTTCACGGATTACGTCATTCGTATGCAAGTCTTTTAATTGAAAACGGAGAAAACCCAAAAACAGTACAACACAATTTAGGGCATTCGGATGTATCCTTAACGCTCCAAATTCACAGTCATTCTTATGAATCAGCTCAAAAAATGCCGCAAACAAATTAAATGAAACGGTATCGCTGAATACAAAAATCGGTTAATTATTATCTTAAAAGGGTATTTTGTTCCCGATTAGTTCCTGATTTTAAAATAAGCTTTTACTTAAGAAAATCCTGATAAAAAGAAAAAATCAAACATTAAATAATAATAACAAATACCGCAAGGCTCTTTATTTTAAAGGCTTTGCGGTGTTCTAATAATTAGGAAAATACCGTGCAAAAGAAAAATCCGATATTCAAAAAGAATATCGGAAATTGGTGCGAGTGACGGGACTTGAACCCGTACGTCGTTCGACACACGCCCCTCAA
>CAVJKI010000020.1:0-14551 GCA_963649995.1 Sodaliphilus sp. | reverse complement strand
GATAAAGGATTACTTTGCGGGAATACATATTTACAGCAAGGAAAACTGCGGTAATTGCTGGGCAAGATTCTACTGCTCAGGCGGCTGTAATGCAAACAGCTTTATCTATGAGGGCGATGTTAAGAAGCCTCACAAGCTGTCATGCGAGCTTCAGAAAAAGCGTATTGAGTGCGCTATCGCACTTGCGGCGGCAGGTAAGGAAGCTGAATAATTGAATATAAAGCAAAGGCGTGACCGATGAAGTCACGCCCTTTATTATTATAGGATTTCAACTGGATTTTTTCGTAGGGGAGAGGCTTGCCTCTCCTGTTAACTAATTTCTTTTTTGTAATGTTTTCGGGAGGGGCAAGCCCCTCCCCTACAAATATCGCATTTCATATTTAAAATTTCTAAATGTCGAGCTTCAACAGCTCTACAGCGTTTTTATAGAATATCTTATCCTTTGCGCTGTCGCTTATTGGCATTCTGTCGATCATTTCAATCTCGTCATGCGGGTCGCTCCAAGGCAAATCACTGCCGAACAATATTCTGTCCTCACCGTATGCCTTGAACATTTCCATAAACATTTCATCTGACATAAAGCTTGCACAATACGCTGTGTCGAAGTAGATGTTCCTTGCATCTTTGATATAATGCAAAACCCTTTCCCAGTTTGCCATTCCGCCCATGTGCGCCCCGATAAATATACAATCGGGGTATTTTTGTGCCATTTGAGCAAGATCGCACGGCATGGCATGAAACGTCATTGTGGATATAGGGTCGTAGCCCATGTGGAGTATGACGGGCAAGCCGAGTTCTCCGCACTTCTTATAAATCCTCTGCACACACGGCTCAAACATGAAATGACCCTGATAATCGGGGTGAAGCTTTACACCGTGCAGACCCGACGTTGCTATTCTTTCCAACTCACTTTCAAGCTCATCACTGTCAGGGTGTACTGTACCGAACGATATAATGTTCCCGTGATTCTGCTCAATCGCCCAGTTGTTTATAGTCGTCTGCTGGGTGGGTTTAGTAGCGATGGGCAGTAACACACCGTAATTAACACCCCACTCTTTCAGCTTCTGCCTTGTATCGTCTATTCTTCCGTTTGTATAAACGTTGCACTTTGCTGTGTCCTTCAGCTTCTGCACCGCTCTGTCGGCTATTTCGTCCGCATAAGCGTGTATGTGAAAATCAATGTACATCTTCTGTTCCCTTTGCTTTCATTCTGTCTTTATTCATCATATAAATTATCTGTTTGTTTTCCGTCTAATCCTGCGAATATCGGGAATTTTCCTGTCCTCTCAATAGTCTGACCGTTTATCATTCCTATATGCGAGGAAATGTGCCTGAATTGTCCGAGGATAAGTTCGAGTCTTGTGTATTCGCAACCGTCAGGCTTTTCTTTCAGTTCTTCATCGCTCAGATTGTCAAGATAGTTTTC
The DNA here is from genome assembly GCA_963649995.1 of Sodaliphilus sp. Taxonomy (GTDB): domain Bacteria; phylum Bacillota; class Clostridia; order Oscillospirales; family Ruminococcaceae; genus Ruminiclostridium_E. Next base: position 13,125 of record CAVJKI010000020.1, on the reverse strand, counting down.
CGTTTTCGCCTGCACTTTATGCAGGTAATCGAGCAGCTGCTCATCACTCAGGACAATATCGCAAGGATTATCGGGGTTGTCCATTCCGTTTTCGTTAAAGTCGGGTTCGGTAAATTTTGCAGGATTGAAAAACCACTTATCCGCCGAGTGAATAGCATGATATACATACCGCCATGCCGGTGAACCGCAGACAAGCGCATTTCTGTCATACGTTTTAATTGCCGTTTCCATATTGATAAAGTTTGTTATTGTCTGCTTTTTTATCATTCGGCATACGTCATTCATATTTTATCCTCCTACTATATTTCCTGTGATTGCCCGATAATACTTGATATAGAAAGAGGAGTACCTTCCGATACTCCTCTTAATTTTTTGCTATCGTTCAGTCCGCCGTCAACGAAACTTACGCATATCGCCAATATTTCAAAAGGCGAATTTGCAGTGGCTCACAGCCACTTAGTTGGCAAGACCGGAACGTTCGATACCTTCAACGAACTGCTTCTGTAAGAAGATGTACATGATAAGTATCGGAAGTAATGACATTAAGCATCCTGCTTCTATCCATACCAGATAGTCGCTCGCCATACCGTTCTGTTCGCCGGTGAAGTAAACCATCATCGTCGTGCCCAGACGGTCGATTTCCATAGCAATCGTGTAGGGGTTTGTGAAGAACATACCCGTTACATAAGAGTCGTTCCAGTACCATACGATTGAGAAGATGAATACTGTTAAGAACGAAGTCTTTGCATTGGGAACCATAACACGGATAAATGTCATGAATGGACCGCAGCCGTCGAGATAAGCGGCATCTTCAAGATCCTTGGGCAGTCCTCTGAAGAACTGTCTGAACAGAAGAATAAACACGCCTGCTCTGATACCGTTGCAGAAGAACGCCTGTAAATAAAGCGCCATAGGAGTACTTACAAGGTTTAACGACTCTCCTGTAATAAGCTTTATAATTCCGAATATATCGAAGAATCTGAACTGCATATACAGGGGGATGAGTATTACCTGTACGGGAACGATAATCTGTAAGATAACAATACCGAACATAAGACCCTTGCCTTTAAACTTGAATCGTGCAAAGCCGTAGCCGGTGACGCCGCAGGTGACAACCTGTATCATCGAGCAGATTACGTTTACAAGTACCGTCTGCAAAAGTACCTGCGGGAATTTCATTGCTATCCATACATCTACGAAGTTTGTAAAGATAACTTCCTTGGGTATCCACATTACAGAGGGGTCGCTCATTTCTGTCTGAGGTCTGATTGCCGTAGACAGCATGTAGAGCATAGGATAAAGAATTACGAAGCCCAGACCGAACAGAATGAGGAAACGGAATACAGGCCATACCTTTTCAGTGATTCTTCTTCTGAAAATGTATTTGTAGTGCTTTCTTTCCTGCTGGTTGTAATTACGATAATTCTTGATTATCTGCCAGTTGCTTACATGATAAATATTCTTAAGCTCTTTAGCCTTTTTCTTTTCAGCTTTCTTTAAAGCTCTCTTTGATTCGGATTTTGCTGTTGTGATAGGCTTGATAACGCCTACCTGAAGTTCTTCTTCAGACTTTTCGGGAGCAACCGCTTCTGTATCGGCATTTATCTCCTTTATGGTCTCGCCGATAGCTTCCGCAGAAGCATTATCGGCAGGTGCAGCTGTAACCGCATCATCGTTTGTCTGCTGAACATCAGCATTTAACTGTTCTAAATCTTTTTCGCTCACAACTACACCTCCTTAATCATTTTCATAGAATATGAACTTGGATACAATAGCTACTATAATTGCAAGTGCAACTGCAACTATGAGGAAGTATATCCATGCCATCGCCGCTGAAAGGCCGTATTTCAGAGCTCTTGACTGTGCAAGAACTATCTTCATAACAGCGTTTTCGGAATCAATAAATGTATCGATAACCGTATAGATCAAGTTCGCCAAAATCATCGGACTTATCATCGGGAAGGTGATCTTCCAGAAGAATTCCCAACCTGTAGCGCCCTCCATAGATGCCGCTTCCTTTGCGGAAGTAGGTATCTGCTGTAACGCCGCAAGGAATATCAGTATCTGGATACCGGCACTCCATAAGAGGTTGAAGATGTCACTCGTGATTGTCTGAATCGTTGTCGTCAGCTGTTCACTCAGGTTATAAATACCCAGGAACTCAAGCAGCTCATCAACAAGGTCGGTCTGGAACAGTGCGCTGAACTGCTCACCGCTCGAAATACCGTTGTTCGATATATCACCCTTGATTACCGCAAGTACAGGACCTGTTGCAACGAGAACAGGTAAGAAGAATACCGCTCTTGCAAATGTTCTGCCTCTGAACTTCTGGTTAAGAAGAAGTGCGATAAACAGTGAGAATATCATTACTATGATTACCTGAGGAACCATAGAGCCGAGTGATTCGGTCAGCTTGGGAAGGTAGTCCTGATTCTTGAACAACGCTTCCTCATAGTTTCCGAAGTTGTTCCACTCGGTGTAGATACCTGCTGATGTCATACCTCTTGCCGCCGCCTGCTCAGGCGTTGTAACAAGCTCGGTAAAGCTCAGTGAGTACCATGCTGACTGGAATATCGGGATAATGAACATATAGATTACACCGATGATCCATATTGCTATGAAGCCGTAACCGTAAAGTCCTTTTTTCTTTTCGTAAGAAATTCTTGACTTCTTGATCTGCTTCTGAACTTTGGGTTGTCTGCGGCGTATATCTACTTCTTCGCCCTCTACGTTCAGTGCTGCTGCCGTAGCGGTCATGTGAGCCGATTTCTGTGCAACGGGAGCAACCTCAGCTTCTGCTTCTGCAACAGCTTCCTCTGTTGCGGCTTCTTCTGTTGCTTCCTCTGCTGGCTCTTGTGCTGAAGCGTCAACCGTATCCTGCTTTGCTACGGGTTCAGAAGCTACTGCTTCTGTTGCCGTTTCGGCAGGCGCAGCCTGCTCGGCTGCGGGTGCGTCATTAACGGGAGTCTCGGCGGCATCGGTCGTCTTCATTGCTTCAATTTCTTCATTCGGGTTGAAATTCGAATTATTCATCTGTTTCTCCCTTCAGGCCATATTGTGCAAGATCGATGTCCTTGCCGTTGACGGTGAGAGTCATTGCTCTTGTATTTACTCTGATTGTCTTACCGCCGTCAAACTCGGTTTCCATTTCATCGCCGGAGATTCTTGTGTAGCCGGTAATGTGGAGGTTAGCGAAGTCCTTCAGTTCGTCCTGATAGAGCTTGTAAACCTTAGCCGAGGGTTCGAGCCAGCCCTTGTAGTTTGAATAGAAGAGCGTCTCGTAATCGCTGTCTGTAAAATCGTTAGGATCAGCGTACATCATATCGTAATGAATAGGTGTAGCTGTGAGAAGTGCAAGCATGATCGTATCGTTTGCGTTTGCACTTGCGTTTACTGCCTTTGTTGTGTAGGGCAGGTAACCGTGGATGACAATCTCATAGAACGGAATATCATAATCAAACAAGTCGAAGTTGCTTGATGTTACGGGTACGTCAGTGAGATAGTCGACATAAGGAAGCGCATAAGCGTTAGCACCGCTTGCGAGTAGTGTAAAGCCTGCGTCCTTGAACTGCTTGTAGCCGTCAACGAGTATATTCATCGTGTCAGTTCTTGAGTAGTTCTCACGGCTGAAATCACTGTAAAGCAATGTTGTGGCATTACCGAGGCTGATTGTCTTTATTCCCTCATTCGAGAATGAGCTTATCAGCTTCTTGTAAAGGTCGGGCCAGTAATAAGGCGAAAGTGTTGTCTTAGTTACCAGTCTTACCTGATTGGGAATACCGAATGCAATATCCCAGTTGTTTGTTGTTGCATAAGCCTTTGTAACAGCCTTGCACGCATTCAGGGTGTAGCTGTATCCGTTACCGCTGTCCTTCATGTTTGTAATGCCTGCGCTTGCAAACAGCTTGGCATTCATGCCGTTAACATAATCCGAAAGGGTTTTGTAAGCATTTTTGCCGCCGAGTGTACCTGCATAATTTACATCGGCTGTAATAAGGCCCTTGATGCCTGCGCCGTTGAAATCGTTGTAGTTAGCGATTATATCGTCAACGCCGAACTCATTGAGCTGTTTGATAATTTCCTGTGCCTGCTCGTATGTAGTAGCGGCTGTTTCAAGATTTACAGGGAAGCCTGCAATTGACTGAGCCTTTACCGTACCGCCGTACAGGTCAAGATAATAACTGTTTGTTATGCTATCTGTCTTATCTGTGAAGCCCTTTTCATCGATTATGTAGCTTCTGTATGCTTCTGCAATATCTACATAAGAAAGGTTTTCACCTGTGAGGGGATAGAAGCCTACTGTAAGGTTGGGCTGATTTATCTTACCCTGCTCGTAAACCGTAAGCTTACGAGTGCCCATATAGTAAGTATCCTCTGCTCTTACCTTGAACTCAAACCAAACGTTGTTGTATGATGTTGAGTTTTGTCCGCTGACTGTTGCATTAACAGATGCGCAGGTGTCGCCGGACTCAGCGATAGCCATGAAGCCGTGCTTTGTCTTTTCGCCGTTTGTAACTGCGCCGATAACAGGAAGGTAAACCTGCTCTGTTTTCGAGGGACGTGTAAGAACTCCTACAGATGTATCACGACCGTAAACGTCGTTATTGTATGCCTGAGCATTTATGCGCTGGTTATTGTAATTGATAACAGCACCCGAACCGTCGGGAACTACCATGTAGCCCTCGTCCTCCATGCCTGCTGCGTTGAAGAACTGTAAGATACCTACGTCAAGAAGTACAAGACCCTTGGTGTCTGTTGCTTCCTGTTCCTTGATTTCAGATGTGATTACCGAAACACTGACATTGTCCTTTTCAAGCGTGATCGTCATCGGAATTTCCGCTTCGATCTTGCTTATTCTGTAGGTTACCTTTACACCGTTTTCAATAGGCTCTACGTCAAAGTCATCTGACTTTATTGAACCGTCATAGATGTTCATTCTCTGGCTTGTGTGAGATGAAACATCGCCGTATACTATGTATAAGGGTGACTGCATGTTCTTCTTCTGCGCTGTCTTGGCATTTGCGTCCTTATCAGCGTTAAGAGGTGTTGCCCACCATACATAGTCATCGCTCTTTGACTGAACTGCAAAGTTTGTTGTGGTTTCATCAAAGTAAAGCTTGTAGCTGTCGTTTTCAGCTATCACGCTCATATCTGCAAGACCTTCAGCGTCAGTTCTGAGCTTGTCTTTATCGTTTTTGCTTTCTGTGTTATCCTGCTTATCGTCAGCTGATGCATTATCATCGGTTGCCTGCTCTGTCTGAGATGTGCCGTCATCGGTTGCGGGCTGTTCGTCAGACCATGCTACTACTGAACTCATAGTAACGAGCATTGCGGCTGTGAGCAGAACAGCGAGTATCTTTTTTCTGATTTTAACCATTTTTCTGTCACACCTCCGCTTATAAACTGAATCTGTACATCAACTCGGTATAGATTGAGAAACCGAAGATGTAAACCTGCTGGAACAAGCTGAGTAACAGTACGAGCAGGAACAGTATTACTACCATTGCCGCAACTGTGAATACCATTGCTACTAGGGTCTTGGGTACGGAGTACTGATGTACGGTCTTGATACCTGAAATCATCAGTACAACGCTCCACAGTATTCCGAGATACTGGAAGAATACGATAAATGCGCCCTCACTTTTGAGCAGTACATTACTTGCAAGAATTACTACTATCTGAGTAATAAGGTACGGTACCAGTGCATAAGCGCTAACGCTCGTGATTGCCTTTACTGAGCCTTCGCCGTCGAACAATGTACACAGCGACCAGTTACCGATTACCCATGTGAAGAACAGAATGATTGTCTGCACAAGTAAAGGTACTATGTTGAATATCTTTACATAGTTGGTATTGAACAGGAAGCCCGTCATAACCTGCTGGCAGACTGTTATCAGGAAGAAGCAGAGTACGATTACCATTGAAACCTTGGTGTTGTACGCTTTCTTCCAACGAAGATCCTCAAAGCCCTCGAAGGGATGCCTTGCAACGTAGAAAGGCCATTTCCAAGCGGGCATATCTAAATCAAATCTCATTATTATTTACCTCCCGCTTTCTTTGCTTTTAAACGTTTTCTTACCTTGCTGAGAACTACAAGTGCAACTATCACTACAAGAACGATCACCATAAAGAGATTGAAGTTATCTCTTATGAACTGCATTCTGTACTGCTTGAACGCTCTGTTGTAGCCCGCTCTGCTGTTGCGGTAGAAGTAATTCATAGCTGTTTCGTAGTTACCCTGCGAAAGCTCTGAGTTACCGAGACCGATATAAGCAAACCAGTAGTTGCTGTCGCGGGTCAGTACCTCCTGCCACGGACCGCTTGCTTCCTCATACTTACCGAGGTTGTAAAGTCCCATTGCCTCGTGAACGATGTCACCGAACTCTGTACGCTTGAATGTTGTGATAGAGTTCTTACGGCTGTCGAGTACATATACAACGCTGTTGTAAGCTTCAATAGCTGTTACGTTTATGAACAGACCCTTCTGGTTGCCCTTGCCGCCGTAGATGAACAACAGGTCACATTCCTCAGTGTACTCAAAGATACGGCCGTTTGCGAAGTCGAGAAGTCTTATTGTTCCGTCCTCGTCAACGTCAACGTCAATTATCTGTGAGCCGTAGGTCTGATTCTTATAATAGTAAGAAGCCATATCACCGTAGGTGTAATCAGAATAACCGAGGTTTATCAGTATGTTTTCACCTGCGGGGTTCATCTTCTTGAATATATCCGTTGTAGCGCTCTTTGAACCTGTTACGGTGTAAATAAAGCCCTCATCGTCTATATCGAAGTTATCAAACTCCATAGGAACTGCCTGAATGAATGCGGCAGCAGCCTCACGAGAGAGGATCGTTCTCCAGAACTTGTTTGCGATAGCCTGTGCTGTCTGTTCAACACGGTTAGCGCCGAAGAAGTTACTGAATGACCCGTCGGGTGCGAACATAACCGCACCGTCTGTGATTGACTTGATGTTTACATAAACGTTGCCTGCAACGTCAACTACGACCTTGTTGGGCTGGAATGTAACATCTGCGTCATAGAATTCGGAAGAAGGTCTTTCGAATATCTGGAATACCGTACCGTCGGCATAAACACCGAGTACACGGCTGTTATCGTAGTCTGCGATGTATATCATCGTGGACTCATTCTCATTTGCGGCATCTTCAACGTGTCTTATAAAGATTCCGTGAGGATTTTTCAGAGTTTCGTACTTATCTGTTTCGGGATTATAGAAATAATCCATAACAGTAACTGATTTCTGGAAGTTTACGTCTGTTACAAGAATACGGTTGTTACCCGAATCAACTATATACAGACTCTGCGTTTCACGGTCGATGTAAAGATCCTGTGAATCCTTTAAATCGCCGACTGTAACATCCTTTGTTACCTCACTGCCTGTCTGGTCTGAAATTGCTTTCAACTGAGCGTCAGTGTTATATCTTGTGCCGGAGCCGAGATCGAGACCCGTTACAACACGGTCTACAACGTATCCGGTCTGTGAAGGAACAGGATCGCCCCACCAGTCGTAGTTATAACCTTCATACGGCTGATCGGCAAACGCTGAACTGCACAGCATGGAAACCGCCATAATAGCCGAAAGGGCTGCCGAGGCGATTTTCTTCATGTTTGGCACTAAAATCATCCTTTCTGTATAATTTAATATTAGATCAGTCTTTCAGACCGCTGGTTGCCATAGTTTCCATAACGCTGCTCTGGCAGAATACGAATACTATGATAGGCGGCAGCATCGTGATAACAACTGCGGCGGCGGCAACGCCTGCACGGGCGATACCTGCGGCACTTATCTGCTGCATAACGGTCGGAATGGGTTTTAATGCCTCATTATAAATGAATGAATAGCCTGTGATCTGCCATGCGCCCTGGAAAGCGAATATCAGAAGCGTCAGCCAAGCAGGTTTAACGTTCGGCATTACTATCTGCCAGCAGATTCTTATGTGGCTTGCACCATCGAGCTTTGCGGCTTCTATCATACTGTCGGGCAACTGACCCATGAACTGTCTCATAAGGAACAGACCCATAGGAGTTGCTATGTAGGGCAGAATGATCGCAAAGTATGTATCGATCATGCCGAGTGTTGCCATTACCATGTACTGCATGATGTAAAGTACGGTAGATGTAAACAGCAGGGCTACTTCGATTATCTTATTGAGCGCCTTTGCACCGGGGAAAGCAACCTTTGAAAGCGCATAAGCCGCCGATGACGAGAAAAGGAGCTGTGCAACTGTAACTACTACAGCTACGAATACTGAGTTGAATACGTATCTTGAGAACGGTACCCACATATTGGACGCCGTTGCAAGCAGATCAGCAAAGTTCTGATCCGTGATATTCTGTACATACAGTCTGGGCGGGAAAAGGAACAGTTCCTCAACGGGCTTTAACGACTGTATAATTGACAGATAGATGGGGAAGATCATGAACAGACCCAGCAGAACGAGCACTACAAATATGAAAATGTCGCCGCCCAGAGAACCGCCATATCTTTTTCTTCTCCTCTTAGTTATTTTCATAACTACCTTCCTTTCTTAGAGAGAAATTCATAATGTGATCCTCCGATCAGTCAAGGTACTTGCCGAGAATCTTCTTGATACACCAGTTGGCAAGTAACATTACTACGAACAGTACGAAACAGATTGCTGATGAGTAACCCATCTCATAACGTATTGAGCCGTAGTCATAAGCGTGTGTCATGATCGTATGTGCCGCATAGTCTGTTGAGGGGAATGCGGTAAGGAAACGACCTACGTCACCGGCTGTGAAGGAAGCGGTGATCTGCATAACTGCTGCGAACAACAGCTGAGGTCCCATTGCAGGTACCGTAACGAGCAGCAGCTGCTGTGTACGGTTCTTGATACCTTCAATAGCGCCTGCTTCGTATCTGTCCTTCGGGATACCCTGAAGACCTGCACGAAGTGCAAGGAAGCCTGCACCAAGCGACATCCAAAGCTGAACGACAATTACTACACCCATGATGTAGTTTGCGTCTGTCAGCCACTGACGAGCGCTGTTGATAATGCCGAGATCAAGCAGATAAGAGTTTGCAATACCGTATGTATCACCTGAGAAGATGAGCTGCCATGTGGTATAGATGTTACCTGCCAGAGTAGGCGCATAGAAAATGAATGTGAATACGGTCTTTAATGCCCTGGGCATTTCATTGATAAGCCATGCCAGTATAAAGCACATGATATAGCTTAAAGGACCGGTGATAATTGCGAAAACGAGTGTGTTCTGTATTGCCTTTAAGAAGACCTCGTCTTCGAGTATCAGCGAATAGAAATTGCTCAGTCCGACAAACTGAGGGAACTGTACCATGTTGAAGTTCGTAAAGCCCATGGGCAACGAAAGCAACACCGGTATGATCGTAAAGATCGTAAAGAGTATGAAGTAGGGTGCGAGCAATATGTAAACGCTTGCGTTCTTCTTCATCTCTCGCAGTGTATATCTGACTTTGCTGTCTTCAATATACTGCGTCTTTTCTTTGTTAAACAAACCGATAACCTCCTCTATAATTCAGCAAAGCTTGTGAGGGCGAAAGCCCTCACGGCTTTTCAAGATCAATTTTTAATGCTTGATAATTCCTGATACTTTCTTACAATTTCAGACTTTATCTGATCGTTGTAGCTCATAAGAGTATATCTGGGGTTACCTGCATCGTTAACAACCATTCTGAATGCGTTGTTAATATGTCTTGTTACTGCATAAGATGCGGGAATGATCGGTACTTCCTTAAGGTAGCTCTGCTGAGCAGAAATCTTTTCGTATTCTGCTGTTGACCAAGGCAGCTGTTCAAGCGCTTCTACGTTTGCTGTATCAAAACGTCCCATGGGTCCCATAAGAGCTTCGATCTGCTTACCGTAGTCAACCTGAATATCTGTGCTTGTGAACCACTTTACGAAGTCCCAAGCGGCAACCTGGTTGGAAACCTTATTGAATATTACCGCGCCGCTTCCTGCTGAGTTTGCAGCGTGATTGATCGTTCCGTCAGCCTGCTTTGTTCCGGGTACCAGCGTGAAGTCCCACAGACCCTTGATCTCGGGAGCTGCAACGGACAGCTGGTTATAGAATGTATAAGGCTGGATAACGAGGGGCATTTCACCTGTTCTGAAACGTGAGAATGCGTCGAATGTCTGATCAAAGCTGAATACCGTGTAGAACTTTGTCCACTGCTCAAATACTCTTATAGAATCCTGAGTCATGAAGTTCGTAAGGTTCAGATCCTTGATGTCTGATGTCTTTACGCTGCTGTAATCGGTTGTGTAAAGATCTTCATTATAAATATCCTGTCCGGTCTGGAGCATCAGCATGATGAACGTGTTACCGGAATCAAATGTGTTGGAAGAAATATTCTGAGGAAGTATCAGACCTACGTCGAGGTACTTTCTCTGTAATGTCGGGAGCATATCAGTGAGCTGATCCCATGTTTCGGGAGGATTCTCAAAGCCAAGCTCCTCAAGTACGTCTGTTCTGTAGAACAGCATCGGGAATGTCTGAGAAACGGGAAGTCCGTATACACCTGTCGATGTACCGTCGTTATACTCATAAAGTGTCATTGCATCATCTGCAAATCTCTTTGTTACCGATTCATAATCCTTGAACTGCGTCATATCAACGAGCAGTCCTCTTGCGGCAAGCTGTATCGGGAAGTCGCCGCCGATAAAGAGTGCGATTTCGGGACCCTTACCTGCAAGTGTTGCTTCAAGTACCGATCCCTGTACCAGGTTGATCGAAGCCTGTGTGCCGTTGTAGTCGGAGTTGGAGTTGAACTTGTTATCAACAAGGTTCTTAACAACCGTTGCCTGGTCACGCGCAAGTGATACCCATACGTCAAGCGATGTTGCGCTTGAATCGGAAAGGTTTGTATAATCCTCAAAGAACGAACCGATAAATGCGTTGAAGCCGAACGCCAGCTCGCTGAAGAAGTTTCCGTAAGGAGAAGCAAACTCCTCATGACATGTACCGATCTCTATATAGTCAAGCTCAAGAGGCTGACCGCGATAGTCACGCATCCATGCAGATACTGATGAGATGCTGTCCTTGATACTGCTTGCCATTATCGGTATATCTTCCGGCTTGTTGATACATCTTTCAAGGTAGATACACATTGTTTCAAGTGCCGCTGCCTCTGAACCCTTCTGTGTAAGGCTCTCGATACTTGCCTTTTCAGCACGGAGAGAATCAACTATTCTCTGGAATGCGTCCTGAATGCCGGGTATCTTCTTTTCTACGAAGTAATCCTTAAATTCATCGGGGTCGGGACCTGTTATCATAAGAATTCTTCTGTAGTACTGGTTAAGCTCAAGTACCAGGTCGTCAAGTCTTTGCATAACCGCACCGATCGAGCCCGGTATCGCTTCAAGAGTCAATGTATGTTCTTCGCCCGCTGTCAGATAAATGTAAATATCGTTTCCGTCAGCGTCCTTGGGCGAGAGGTTGTACCAATCGGCGGAATAAATAAACTGAACATCGTCAAGCTCCTTGCAGGGAACCTTGCCGTCTATGTATATTCTTCTGTTTGAGAAGAATCCACGCATCTGGTTCTGTCTTGCCTTGAAGTTGAAGCGATAGTACCCGTCGTTCTCAACCTTGAAGCTATAGGTTATTGCCTGCGTAGCCTTATTCCATGTTGCCTGACCGATAGTGTTGTAACGCTGCTTGGTCGGGTGATTGGGATTTGTCATGTAGGTTGTTCTGTCGTAAGTAGCATATAATGTTGATGCTGTCTTGTAAAGAGCTTCTTCAGCCTGTAAGAAGATGGTGTTTGTGCCGAGTTCTTCATTCTTTGATGAAAGAGCGGGGGTGTTCTGTATCTGATCCTCTGTAGGCTTGATAGAATCATAGCTTACAAGCTCATCGTAATTTTTGAACGTAAACGAATGGAAAACGCCGTAGGTTCTGATACCTTCAAGCGTAAGTGTGTGTGTACCCTTTTCAAGGTAGAAGTAGTAAGGCTCGTTGTAAAGACCTTCCTTATCCTTTATGGGGTACTTTACCCAACAATCGTAGGTTACCTGACCGGGACGAAGATCGTTATCCTTACTGTCACGGGTTATCTCTCCCTCGTCCTTCCAGTAACGGTCGAGTGTGAGGTCCTGTGTTGCCGTGAAGGGATATTCACCGTCCAGCTTAAGCCCTAAGTCAAGCACGGTGTTCTTTGTTTCGTTGCCCTCGATAGGATAGTAGATAGCCTCCAGATTGTAAAGACCTGTTTCCTCAACGGTAAACTCATAAGTAAGCGTGAGCTTATCATTCTTCCACTTGATCGTGGAATAATGGTCTGTTTTAAGATCGGTCTCCTCTGCGAGGAACGCTTTAAGTCCGTTGTAGCCGTCGCCCGATTTTTCCTTGATTTCTTCAACCACAGGAATAATTTTAGCAACTTCATCAGCCGTCATACTCGATGAGTTGTTTACGAAGGTCGTTCCGTCTATTGTACCTTCCTTGTAGTCGGTTGCATAGATGGTGATTTCCTTGTTGGGCTTTGCCGCATCCTTATGACTGTTGTAATAGGTGCTGTACTTGCCCTCCATACCCGTAATGGTGATTCCGCTCACAGAGCTATCGGCTTTGCTTTCCTCGGATTGCCCTGCAGAAGTATCGTTGGTTGTTTCTTCTGCGCTGACTGCGGTTGATGTAAGTGACAATGAAGATATAAGTGTCGCACATGACAATATACCCGCTAATGTTCTTTTCATCCTGCTAGCTTTGGTTGCCACAGTAATAATCCACCTTTCTGATAGTTGTCGTTTATGTTCAATCGAAAATATGCTAATTTCGACGAGTTAAGGAATTTATCCGTGCGAATTGTAATCGGAGTTGTAAACGGAGATCTTTCCGTCCTCCAGCTCGACCCGCACTTTATCTCCGCCCCGTATACCCAGGGCCTCAAGATATTCTTTTGGAATCTGAAGCCTGCCGGCTCTGTCAAGAACCACAAGCTCCTCGTGATCCGAACTGCTCTGCTGCATGAGCTTTTCATGCTCTGCCCTTTGCTGCTCGCTCATCTTTTCGAGTTCTCCGAATGAGAGAACCTCGGTTTTCTTTCTCAGCATTTCGCTCGATGTACGTCCGTCACGGATAGCAACCACACGGTCAATTGATTTTGAC
>CAVJKI010000019.1:11645-14579 GCA_963649995.1 Sodaliphilus sp. | reverse complement strand
AATTTACAAGCTTTATTATCTCATCGCTTGACACTATACTGTCTGACAGATACAGACCGGGAACATATTCAATATCCTTTTCAAAGGCAACGTCCTCGTCCTTCGCACTTGTACGGTAGCTGTCAAGTATCTTTTCAAGCTCTGCCTGAACCTCCGTATTATCGATAAGCGCACCGTAGAATTTGCCTCCGATATACATTCCGTAGGCGTACTCGATCGGTGTGTCGCTAAGCTCCAACAGCTTATTTGCAAGCTGATATTTTGTCAGATACTCCTGATCTCCGAGCATTTCAAGCGAGTAGCTCGGCTCAAGGCTTATCTTTTTCTCGTTACCGATATATGTAATTCGCTCCTGAATTATGCGCTCAGCGTCATTGAATACCTGTTCGCTTTCCACATATCCGACAAACTTTCCGTCAACCGTCAGCTTTATCGCATAATTTGTTCCCGTGGCATAGCCGACAACGCTCATAAGGAAAACAATAGCAATAATCGGTGCGGCATAATTGAACAGTGTGACCGCAAGTCCCTGCTTGCCGAACACCGCATTCTTTGCAATACTTCCGTACAGCTTAGCCGCTTTCTTATTATCTCCCTGTTCCTTTGCCGCTTTTATCTGTCTGTTGGTACGCTTCAGCACACGCCCGGATTTCAAAAGCGGAGCAAAGAAAAAGTTTCCTATTTCGCAGAACGTTCTCTTTACGGCATCTCTGAACAACGCCGTATGCTTCCATAAAAACTTTGCACCGTGTGCCGCATATATTGCAGGCTTTGAAAATACATCGGCAATAATATGACAGAAATACTGTCCTGCCTTTACCGTCAGCTCAAAGCCTTCGTCTGCTATCGCCGCAAAAGCTGATTTTTTATCTTCTTCACTTACAGTATTATCTTCCGCAAGTCCCGACTCGTCGGCAGGAGAAGCATCGGCTGTGCTTTGCTTTACTTCTTCCTTTTCGCTGTCGTTATCGGGAAGTACTGTTTCTTCAATATCATCACGATAATCGGGTATCATCAGGTTTCCCATATTCTTTCCTTTTCCGTTTTCTAAATAAACAGGCATACGCCCACAAATAATATAATAGCCTGCCGCTGTGAACGACAGGTGACAAATTAACGCTTATTCCGTTAAAAGTCGGAACGGGCTTTGCCCGCTCCACACCTTTAAGGTTGCTTTTCCTTCCGCCATGAAAGACAGCAATTCTTTTCCGTCGCTTTCATTATAACATAAAATAAGTCGGTGTCAGCCGACACGGCGGTACGCCGTCTTTTGCCTGTCGGCAAAAGTTTTTATGTTAAAATGTTCTCAGACAAGCGGTACTCCGCTAGCCGTGCTTTTTGCACGGCAAAATCCGCTAACGGTGGATTTTATGTCTGAGGTTATTATAACACAACAGATTACAGACCTGCAACAAATTGTAACCATTTTGTTACCGTTTTGTAACCTTTTCGCCTTTTTGCACAATTTTCTGACTATCCTCGTTCTTAAAACAGTGTATTTTTGCGTAATTAATATTAAAAGCTGTTTTTTATTGTGAATTAGCCAAAACGTTACACAATTATTTGTGCAACCCAACTAAAAATTGTCTGTACTTTTCCATATCAGTTGACATACCGAGCGCATTTGTGCTAAAATGTAACTGTGAAAATATGTTTTCTGCTGAATTCAAGCGATACAAAGGCAGGTGATAACCATGAGCATCGAAAAAGAAGAAGTAAAAAGCGAAGTTGAAGAAGTATCAAAAGCAGACGAAACCAAATCAAAGAAGAACGGCATAATAAGGATTGCCTGCGCTTCAGGCGGATTTATCGCCGTAGTCGCTCTTTGCATACTTTCGAGCCGTTTCTCATGGTTCGGAACGCAGGCAAGCGGCAATGCTTCAGGCGAAACGTCAATATCCTCGCCGGTTACTACCGAAACCGAGAAAGCTCCTACAAAAGCAATCAAACCTGTTGAAACCCCTGCCGCTACAACTGCGGCAACGGTATCCTCCACCACCGCTGTCACAACAAGTACGGCGAAAACGACAAAACCCACTACATCTGCGACTACAAAAGCTACTTCAAAAACGACTGCTACCACGGCAACCACAGCCGCTCCTAAGCCTGCATGGACAGAAGAAAAATGCAGCGGTACAATGTACATAAACATTTCGAGCTGTTCGGCACGAAAGGAAGGGCTGCAAGGCTCGGAGGTTATTGCATATAAATATTACGGCGATGCGGTAAAGGTAACTGCACTTACAAACACAGGCTACTATAAGCTTGACGACGGCACATACGTCCACAGCGACTACCTAAGCAAGACAAAGCCTGTTGAAACCACAACCACAACCACCGCCGCACCGAAGCCTGCGTCCACGCCTCCGCAGAGCAACACACAGGTTGCTTCGACTATAACCGACCAGCCTGTAAACTGCACTGCCGAGGAGGCTGAAGTATTCCGCCTTATAAACGAGATAAGAATATCCTACGGCCTTAACCCCTACAAATGGGATACAAACGCATATAAAGCCGCAAAGGCACGTTGCGATGAAATATTCAACGTATTCTCACATACAAGACCCGACGGCTCCAACTTCAAATCGATTTACGGATACAGCGATGATGAGATACGGTACAAATTCCGATATGTCGGTGAAAACCTCGGTTCAGGTCAGCCCACTGCTCAGGAGGTAGTTGACAGCTGGATGAATTCGACAGCAGGACACAGAGAAAACATACTCAATCCGAACTTTGAGAATCTTGCGGTTGCATTCGGCAAATATAACGATTCTTATAAATACTACTGGGTACAGGAATTTACAACCTACAGATAACAGCAAAGCTTATAAATAAGGTGTAATCTCAAAACGGGATTACACCTTTTCCTTTATCATTATTCAGCGTCATAACGCAAAGCAGCCCGCAGGCATTTCTAAAACGCCTGCGGGC
>CAVJKI010000019.1:0-11609 GCA_963649995.1 Sodaliphilus sp. | reverse complement strand
GACCTATATTTCTTATTCAATTACACATTTGCCGTGTTTGCGGAGCATACGGGACAGACATTTTCGGTTGCGCCCGCAATAAATTTCATCGCCCTATCGGTACTCCAGAAGAAGCGTTCCTCGCCGTAGGTTTCGATAAGCCCGCAACGGTGGAACATTTCATCAACGGCAGGCTGTACGCACGAAAAATATATCTCTATCTTCCTTGCGGAAAGACTGTCGCAAAGCTCCTTCATAGCCTGCACACCCGATATATCCGCAATCGGCACGCCTCGCATTGAGAATATCAGCTTGCCTCCGTCCTCAACATCAAGGTGTGAAAGCTTCTCCGACAGCTTGTTTGACGTTCCGAAGTAAAGCGGACCTGTAACATATACGACCTTTGTTCCGTGGAGCTTGCCGTCCTTGTCGGCTATATCGATCTTTGCAGGGTCTACATTGGCAACATTTACCGTCATATCCGAAACCTTAAGTACGAACATGATAACCGAGAAAAGTATGCCGATTATGATTGCAACCGTGAGGTCAAATATTACAGTCGCCGCCATTGTAATAAGATACTGGAACATGGCGGTCTTTATTTTTCTGCCGAAAATATCCTTTATTACCGCAAACTCGTTCATTCTCCACGCAGTTACGATAAGTACACCCGCAAGCGCCGCCATAGGTATCTTTGACATTACGCCGCCGAGCAGGAACATTGAAGCCAATAGCACAAGAGAATGAATAACGCCTGCAATTCTTGTCTGCGCGCCGCTCTTTATAGCTACGCTTGTTCTTGCAATTGCCGCTGTTGCAGGCACACCGCCGAAAAACGGGATCAACATATTGCCTATACCCTGTGCTACAAGCTCCTGGTCGCTGTCAAGCTTTTCATTCTTCATTCTGCCAGCACTTGCACCGCACAAAAGGCTCTCGATAAGTCCGAGCGCCGCAATACTGATTGCAGGGAATATAAGATTTTTGACCGTATCAAAATCTATCGCCGTAATATCAAGTCTGTCGCTGAGCAGCAGCGTCTGCGGTATCTCGCCTACGATGCCGACATCAAAATTGAATATAAAGTTCAGCGCCGTTGCAATTATAATCGACATAAGCGACGACGGAACTATCGCATTGAGCTTTTTGGGGTATATAAGCATAAATACTATAACGCACACACCGATCGCTATTGCCTCGAAGTTCAGCGTCTGAGGCGTGTTGAAGTAGCTTACTGTCTTATCAATTGTGGACGCACCCTCGCACTTAAGTCCCGTGAGATTATTTATCTGTCCGAATGCGATTATTATTGCTATACCCGATGTAAAGCCTGTGATAACGGGCGTAGGTATAAACTGCACCAGTCCGCCGAGCTTAAATATTCCGCACAGCAGAAGTATAAAGCCCGACATAAAGCAGGCAATGAATACGCCCTGTATCTGATATGTAGCCACAAGCGAGCAAAGAATAGCCGCCATAGCGCCTGTAGGTCCTGAGATCTGGTATGACGCACCCGAAAGAAGCCCTATCACAACACCTGCGATAAGTGCCGTGATAAGTCCTGCGGCGGCAGTCGCACCGCTTGATATACCGAATGCAAGCGCAAGCGGAAGTGCCACAGCCGCAACCGTGATACCTGCCAGCACATCTTTTCCGAATTTTCCTGCATTATAGCCCTTAAATTCTGTCTTTAAACGTTTTAAATAACGCTTTATCATTTCTCTCCCTCTTTCTGTTCTCATATTGCCTTGTTGACACAAAGCAACCTCTATATTCTATACCCGAAAGAGAAATTTGTATATATCAAAACTCAACAAAGATTTGTTCACAATGGGTAAATTTTAAGTGACTTATTCAAAATATAAAAGCTCCTTTCCGAACATTTCCTGTCCGGAAAAGAGCCTGTTTTTTTCGATAAAATCAGATCTGTCTGTAAATCGTAGCAAATTTACTCCTCACGCTCTCAGATACAACCCGTATTCATAACTATCCCCCTGATATTCCTCGCTGATTTTACCGATCAACTGCGTAAATCCGAGCTTAGAATATATGTGCACAGCCGTTTCATTATCATCTTCGACACCGATCGTAAATTCAGAATAACCTTTTTGCGAAAGTGTTGAAATCACCCCGTTCAACAAAAATTGTCCGTATCCCCTGCCCTGAAAATCCTTATGAATGCGGAAAGCAAAAAGATAAACACGCTTGTTTCTTACCGCAAATCTTTCATCTCTATGGAAATAAGCGGCGTGTATTTCTCCTATCAGTCTGTTCTCCCGAAACAAGCCGAATATATCGATTTTTCCCTCGTTAATATCTCCTGTATTTTCAGTTATCATTTCATCGGGATCGTTATAGTCAAAGAGCTGAAACAGCAGATTTAATTCTCCTGTGCTCAAAGTTCTGATATTCACTGTTTTGTTTCCTTTTCAAAGTTTATTATGCACAGCCCGGTTATTTCCTTCAGAAACGGTAAATCTTCAACAGTCGGATTATCGACCCTGAATGTACAGCCGCAGACAGCTTCAAACTCCCGTCCGAAAACGACTTTACGCCGTCCGCCCTTGCATGAGCCGCAATGGCCGCAGTGATCTACATACTTCCACGCAAGCTTTTTTATTTCATCATTAACATCACATTTATCAAGCCATTCCGATTTTATATCGTCAGACCATACAGTCCATAGATTTTGCGGTTCATCGGGGTCTTTGATTGAAATAAAGCATACAAAACAATTATTGAATTTACACTGATAGTAGATTTTATCTTTCCAGCAATCGCAGTTGTCCTTGTAAAAGGTTACGCCCTTTTCTTCAAGAAACGAAACAAAATCCAAAGCCACGCTTTGCGCTTCAAAGGAAAGCTCGTTGAGGATATAATCTTTAACGCTTAATTCAGTCATTTTAATTTCTCCAAAATTTCTGTCATTTCCCGCCGATCCCTTATGCTCAAACATTCAAATTCGGCGTTGACGTTATCATTTGTATTGTTATAGTACACAGGAAAATTTCTGGGGTTAATTGAACCTATAACGTCAATTGAACACATTAACCATCTACCCTATAATACCATAAAAAACAGCAAAATTCAACGCAACCGACATAATAAACGGCATTTTCGTGAGCCTGCAATTTTCGCAATCGAAAAAGCTTTCTTGACACCACACAAATACTGTGCTAAAATCAGAAAAACAGCGAAACGGAGGAAAATCACATGGCAAGAAGCTCATTTGAAATATTCAAAAGCAACATCTGCCACCTTGTAAAAGACAAGGGCGAGCTTTCCTTTATCCGTGATATGCTGTGCAGTGACGAGGTAAGCAAGCTGTACGAACGCCGATGGTATGCCGAATGTCTTTATCTGCTTGCAATGATCGATTACCTCAGCCGTAAGAATGATATTCCGCTATATACGGGATATAACAAACTGCGCACCGGAAAGCTTGATAAAATTCTCTACCCATCAGGAATAATAGCAATGTACAGCGTGTCGGGCGATGAGAGCATACTGAAAAAGAGCTACGATGAATCAATACCCGAATTCAAGCGGTTCAATATAGTCGAAAACGATATTGAAAATGTTGTTTAGATATAAAAACGACCTACAGGTTTTATCCTATAGGCCATCTTTTTATTCACTCTTAATATCGCTATGCTCGTGAGTGCTTTCCTTAGCTATCTCCCTGAGCTTCTTTCTGTCCTCTTTGGCAATAGTTTCATTGTGAAGCCACATCTTTATAAGCGCTATCGCATAGAGAATACCCGAAAGGAGCATTGCTCCGATACAGATAAGAATAAGTATTGACGATGCAGGCGATCCCTCGGGGAATACTCCGGGGAAGAACAGTAAAGCGAGTACCGCAACATAGATAATAGCGGTGCAGACCTTCCCGTACCAGCGTGCACCGTCGAGCTTTATCTGCTTTGTCTTTAAAAGCACAAGTCCCATAATCGCCATAAAGCCGTCCTTCAAAAGCCATATAGCAAGCAGTATCCACATCAGCGGATAGTTTATCGCTATGCAAAGGAACAATGTTCCCTGCGTCAGCTTATCGGCAAGCGGGTCAAGGAATTTGCCGAACTCGGTTATCATATTGCATCGCCGTGCTATCTGTCCGTCAAGGAAATCGGTAATTCCCGACGCTACCACAACAGCGGCGGCAAGATAATACTCTCCGCTCGTGCCTGCGGTGACATATAACCATATAAATATCGGGATAAGCAATATTCGCACAAAGCTCAGTATGTTAGGAATTGAAAATATATCTTTTTTCATCGGCTCACCCCTCTTGTTACACTGAAAAAACAAACATAATGCGACTGATTCGGCAGATTAATGTTATAATTATACTACAGAAAGCCGAAAAAATCCATATTTGCAAGATAATTTTGTAGGATTAAACGAAACTTGGTAATTAATTCACGGTTTTGTGTGATTTTTGCTTAAACAATTTCAACTATTTTGTATCCGCAAGAATTATTTTTCCGAAATAAGCGAGTAATACACTTTATAAAGCTCCTGCGTTGAATTCTCAAGAAAATAATAGTGTGCTATGTACGGAACAAGAAGTACAAGCAGAAGCGCCGACAGTGCGAGGAAATATATATTTATAGATACCAGTATCAGCGACAGCAGAAAAAATACCGCAAAGCTCATAGTCACAATAAGATGTATCAGCCTTTCGTGCTGATAGAAGCCTATTCTGACAAGAAGCTCGTCTGCAAGCTTTTTCTTGTCGGTGTCGGGATCAGCCGCCTGCTGTTTTATATATTCCTTATACTCTTTGATTTCGTTTTTCATAAAACCGCCCTCTTTTTGGCTTATTATAATGCGCTGTAATAATCACGCATTCTTACCGCAAGCCTGTCGCAGCGTTCATTTTCGGGGTGACCTGCGTGTCCCTTTATCCATCGGAACTCAACATCGTGTGTTTCAAGAAGCGGCAATAATCTCTCCCACAGATCGATATTCAAAGCGGGAGAATTGTCTGATTTCTTCCAGCCTTTGCGCTTCCAGCCCTGCACCCAGCCCTTAGTCACCGAATCGACAACATACCGGCTGTCGGTGGTCAGAATAACCTTGCAAGGATATTTCAGTGCGGACAGTGCCTCGATAACGCCGGAAAGCTCCATGCGGTTATTCGTGGTGTGCTTTTCACCGCCGCTGATCTCCTTTTCCTTTCCGTTCCAACGCAAAATAGCTCCGTATCCGCCCGGTCCGGGGTTGCCGCTGCACGCACCGTCACTGAATATTTCAACAATAGTTTCAGGCATTTTTGCTTTCCTTTCTCGCTCTCCTCTTTGCCGACATCTTCATAAATACGCCTTTCCAGTACCTCTGGAATGCAAGGAGATTATCGGTAATATGCCGTTCAAAGAACGATGAAAGCGCCGCAAGTAACACCGTTGCTCCCATGAGTATTCCTGTCATTATCACCATTTCAACGCACATGGGCTTTAAGTCGAGCAGGAAGTCACGCAGTATGAATATATCCGCCGTAAAGCCGCCCAGCAGCAGTACGATAAGACCGATTTTCCAAGGTTTCAGCGGCATACACACCTTGAAAAGTATCACGAATGCCGCAAAGCCTATACATATAGTTGACATTGTTTCAATGCTGTAATCAAATGTTTCCCTCGGAACAATGCTCATCCAGCCCGAAATATAACGCATAAGGATAATTCCTATAAAGTTGAACGTTATAAGAAGTCCGTGCATAATTGACTTAGGCAGTACATTTTCGATAAACTCGCCCTTTACACGGTTGAAATTCGGCTCCATAGCGAGCAGGAAGGATGGTATTCCGTTTGTAAACATATTTATCTGCGTAAGCTGTATCGCCTGCAAGGGATAGCCCATCGGCACAAAGCAGAACATAAGCGCCGCTAAGAATGAATAAACCGTCTTGTAAAGGAACAGCACGCTTGAGCGCTCGATGTTGTTTATAGAACGTCTGCCCTCGCCAACTATCTTAGGCATGGACGCAAAGTTGCTGTCAAGCAAAACAATATTCGATACGTTTCTTGCGGCGTCGCTTCCCGACTGCATGGCTATCGAGCAATCGGATTCTTTCAGTGCAAGAACATCGTTTACACCGTCGCCCGTCATAGCAACGGTATGACCTTTTGATTTCAGCGCCTTTACAAGCTCAAGCTTCTGATATGGCGTTACACGTCCGAATATCTTGTACTTGTCAGCCGCCGCCCACAGTTCTTCATCGGTCGTAAGCGTTGAAGCGTCTATATAATTGTCGTAATGCTCCAGTCCTGCACGCTGTGCCACGCCCGAAACGGTAACGGGGCTGTCGCCCGAAATTATTCTTATGTCAACGTCCTGCTCGGCAAAGTATTTAAGCGTAGCAGGCGCTTCTTTTCTTATGCAGTCCGTGATCTTGACAAGTGCTATCGGAGTTATGCCGTCGGGGAGCGCACCGCCCTCGACCTCAGGCGGCATATTGCCGCTGTGAGCAAGCAGTACAACTCTGTATCCGCCCTCGGATTCAGTCTTTATTCTCTCTTTAAGCTCATCTGTCATGGAATCGCCCAAGATAAACTCAGCCGCACCGAGAATATATGTGCCGTTGTCCTCAAAAGCCGCAAGGCTCCACTTCTTCGCACTTGAGAAATGTATCACCGTCTTTGCAGTCCATTCACGGCTTGGAAGAAAGCCGTCCTTTTTGTATCTGTCCATTACGGCAAGCGCAGTCGGGTTATTATCGCCGAGCGCATATATCATCTCACAAAGTCCCTTTTCGTGATCTTCTCCGTCAAGCGAGATAACGTCCGATACCTCCATTCTGCCCTCGGTAATAGTACCTGTCTTATCAAGGCAGAGGACGTCTACTCTTGCAAGCGTTTCAACGCAGTATAAGTCCTGTGCAAGCGTTTTGTTGGTCGCAAGTCTTATTACGCTTACCGCAAGCACCATACTCGCCATAAGCACAAGTCCCTCGGGTATCATTCCGATTATTGCCGATACCGTATTTACGACAGCCTCGGGGAATGTGCTGTGTGCAAGCACCATTTCCTTGCCGAACATCAGAAGGATCATCGGGATAATGCAGATAGAAATTATCTTCAGTATATAGTTTATGCTTGCGAGCATCTTTGAGTTATTTTTCTTGATATATTTAGCGCCGCTTGTTATCTTGTTTGCGTAGTTGTCTGCGCCTATACGGATAACCTGTGCCTTTGCGTTGCCGCTTATTAGGAACGAGCCGGAAAGTATTTCATCGCCCTTGTGCTTTACTATAGGATCGCTTTCACCCGTAATAAGGCTCTCGTTTACCTCGCAGTCGCCCTCAACGGCTATGCAATCGGAGCATACCTGTCTGCCCGCCGACAATATCATAATATCGTCAAGCACAATATCCTTTACGGCTATGGTCTGTACATTGCCGTTTCTCAGCACATCGGCTTTGGGCGCAGAAATAAGAGCCAGCTTGTCGATGGCTCTCTTTGAGCGTATTTCCTGGAATATACCTATTGCCGTATTGCAGATAATAACTCCTAAAAATAAGCAGTTCTTGAATGAGCCTACCGCTACGACAAAAGCCGCCAGTATTACGTTTATCAGGTTGAAGAAGGTCAGACAGTTATCCTTGAATATCTGCTTTACCGATTTGCTTGGTATATTGAAATCACCGTTTACTCTGCCGTCAGCAATGCGTTCATTTACTTCGCTTTCGGAAAGTCCCGCCTCTGCGTCGGTGACACTTTTCAAGGATATATGTTCTTCTGACTTTGGCATATAGTTAGTTGTCCTTCCGTATCAAATAATTGTTCATTCGTCGTGTGTGCTATTTTCTGTATCCTTATCTGTACTGCTTTCCGAATCCGATGCGTCTGTTCCGTCCAGATAGCTGACATAGCTTTTAAGCTCAGACGTAACATTTTCACCGTTGTAAATATCCTTGCAGACATTTTCGCCGAATTCCCAGAACCTTGTCATCTGCGGAGTGTTCGGCGCTATATAGGAAAATTGAAGCTGATCCACAAATCCGTCAAGCTTTTCGCTTATATCGATATTCGTTGCAGGTAAGGTCTCGGTGATCTTCACTCTGAGCTTCTGCATATCCTCGCTGAGCAGATAACGTGCAAATTCGTCTGCCTCCTTCGGGTGTTCGCTTTCGGCATATACAAACATTGCTCTTACGCCCGCAAAGGAATATGTATTGCTTCCGCTGTTGAAGCCGGGAAGCGCCGTTACTCCGTAATCAATTCCCGAAGCGTCCGCCTTGCTTATAAACCACGGACCGTTTACGGTCATAGCCGCATTTCCCTCCAAAAACAAATTATCATAGTCGTCATATTCATACGAGGTTATATCTGCGGGGAACACCTCCTGCATCTGCTTAAGCAGCTGTAAGCCATATACCGAATGTGTATTGAGAAGCCCGTAATTTTCGCCTGTCATAAGCTTATTGCCGTCAGAGCTCATAAGCATAGCTAAATAATATACCGTATTCGCATGGAATATGAATCCGTACTTTTCGGGATAAAGCGCATTGAAGCCGCTGCTCCATGAAATCATGTTTTCCCATGTTGCAGGTATATCGCTTTCTTTCAGAAATTTCTTATTATAAAACAAAGCATAGGTTTCGCATGACACAGGATAGCCGTACATGGTATCCTCGTAAATTATCGCTTCCCGTGCAAGCGCCAGAGCCATAGTGTTGACAAACGACTTATCCCCTGTAGGAAGTATAAGCTTGTTCGCCGCAAGCTCACCCGTCATGTCGCTCGGTGCGGCAAAAGTATCGGGCTTTTTCACCGTGCTTTTTTTGTCGGTAAGCTCCTTTACCGCTTCGGTCAGCTCAACATCCGCATATTCTATCGTTATATTGGGATAAAGCTCATGAAAGCTCTCGCCGGCCTCTTTTATAAATTCATCGGGACCGTCCTTGGACTCCCATACGGTAAGCGTTATTTTTTCTTTTGTAAGACTGTCGTTAGTTTTATACGGCTTTGATGTTGCACTGCTGTCGGAACGTGACGTATGCTGAGTTATTACATGGCTTCCGCCGGAACAGCCCGCCGTCGCTACACACACCGCAACAGCAAGACAACAAGCCAATGCTCTTATATATTTCATAAATTCTCCGCTGGCTTACAGCCCATAAGGGCAATGCAGTTTCCTGCAACAATACCGCATAATGATCGGCATACTGTTGTTTAACACGGCAGGAAATTGTGCAGTCTTGCCCTATATTGATAATTGTACAACAATTGCCCTATTTTGTCAATATCGCCGATACTTGCACAAAGTCACTGATTGTGATATAATTACAGTAATTGTTACAAAACACGCTCAAAAAGGATACAGCTATCAGAAATATGTATCGGTAATTTATGAAAGGATATAAAATGGAGTCCGATAAAAAATTTGAAACCAGCAGCATTGATGACATCAAAGCGCTTTTCGACAACAGAAAAGAAGAAAATATCATGCCTGTGCAGGACGTAGATTCTATCGAATATGAAAGTGCAAACGACGAAGAAACAGACCCGCCGAAAAGCACGGCGAAAAAAGCGTCGGAAGAAAAAAGGCGCAATCGTATCATCGCCAACATAATGATCTACAGCGGTATAGGGCTTCTGATCATAGCGTGCGCCATACTTGTTGCACTTATATTCACGGGCAACAACGGCGACAGCATAAAAAGCCTATCCATAATCAACAACGACATTACCCTGCGTGTGGGCCATTCCGAACAGCTCAAGGTCAAAACCGAGCCTTCAGACACAGAATACGCTCTGTCTTATGTGAGTGCGGACACGTCGGTTGCCACCGTTTCTCTGGACGGAAAGGTCGCTGCCGTATCTGACGGTAAAACCGAGATAACCGTAAGCAGCGGCGAGCTTTCGGACAATATAATCATAACCGTAAAAAAGGATATAATCGAAAAGCTTGACGTTTCTCTTGCCGCATTATCGCTTGACGGCGGCGAAGAACAAAAGGTAGAGGCAAGGCTCACTCCCTCAGATGCCAAGAATGTAAACCTTATCTGGAAAAGTGCGGATACCGAGGTTGCCACCGTTGATAAAAACGGCACAATAAAAGGCGTAAATACAGGCGATACCGTTATAACCGTAACCGACAAGGTAACAGGCATATCAAAGAAAATCAATGTTACAGTAAACGGTCTTGAATTGCCCGAATCAATGGAGTTTGACAAGAGCAGTGTCACACTTGAAAAGGGCGAGGTATATAACGCAGTTTTAAAATTCACTCCTGAGGATATTACCTACACAGGCGCCATATACTATACCAGTGACTCCTCAATAGCTTCTGTTACAAATGAAGGAGTTATCACAGCAAAAGGCGAGGGCAGCTGCACCATAGAGGCTTACTATGAAAACGACTACCGCCTTGTTGCAACCATGGAGGTGACTGTTATAGATCCTTATGTAATCACAGAGCCTGAAACAACAGCTCCTGAAACGCCTAAGCCCGAAACAACCAAGCCCGATACGTCAAAAACAGAGCCTGCCGAACCCGAAACACCGCAGTATACCGGCTCGCATAAAAAGGAAGTAATCGACGGCATAACCTATTTTGACGGCGTAATGATAGCCAATAAGACCTATACTCTCCCCAGAAGCTACAATCCCGGCGTTCAGCCCGAAGCATTGGACGCATTCTATGATATGCAGGCGGCGGCGGCATCAGAGGGTATCTCACTGTGGATATTATCAAGCTTCCGTTCGTATGACGACCAGGAGGTAATTTACAACCGTTATGTTGCACAGGACGGCAGAGATGCCGCAGATACATATTCTTCACGTCCCGGACATTCGGACCACCAGACAGGATATACATTCGACTTAAACTCTCTCGAACAGGACTTCCAGTATGACCCTGCAGGTCAATGGCTTGACAAGAACTGTTACAAATACGGCTTCATAATACGTTATCCCAAGGGCAAGGACAGCTACACAGGCTATATGTATGAGCCGTGGCACGTCAGATACATCGGCGTTGATCTGGCTACAAAGGTAACTCAGAGCGGACTTTCGCTTGAAGAATATTTCGGCATAACATCTCAGTATCAGGATTAAAACAGCTAAAGGCGGTTGCGTAATCAGCAACCGCCTTGCAGTTTGTAGAAAAAGTCTATTTTTTAAAAAAAGGTTCTAGTTTGCAATCCCTATCCCCAAACCCCTTTCCCCCGGAAAGGGGCTATTTTACTGGGGCTACCGCCCCTAGTCCCTGTTGGGGGCTACGCCCCTCAACCCCATTTTTAACAACGATAGAGGTTTTTCGACAGACTGAACTCCGTTCATGTTACAGAACGGAGTTGAACGCTATTCAATTTGCGTTGTGTCCCGAATATTCAGAACTTCACTACTTCCTGCGGCTTTGTAAATGACGACAGGGTAGCGGTAGCGTCTTTAAGATAGAACACCTGTGTGTTGCCATCGTCCGCATCATACAGAGCCTTGAGCTCCGGGTATGCGTCGAGCATCGATACTCTTGCCGCACGGTCGTCATCCTCGACAAGCCGGCCTTCAATTCTCAGCCAGTCGCCGTCAGCCATTGCGCATATCTCGACATTCGGATTTGCGGCTATCTGGTGCGATACAGCCTTTTTCCTGCCTGTCTGGATATACAGCTTTCCGTTATAGATA
>CAVJKI010000018.1:10492-14589 GCA_963649995.1 Sodaliphilus sp. | reverse complement strand
CTTGACAGCTGCAGACCCGATTATAACCCTTGACACACCGCCCGAAAGATACATTTCAACGGTATCGAGGTTTCTTATCCCTCCGCCTACTTCTACTTTCAGCTTTGTGTTTTTCGCTACATCAAGGAATATCTCCTTATTTGCGGTACTTGCGTCCTTTGCTCCGTCAAGGTCAACCATGTGTATCCACTGCGAGCCTGCCTGTTCAAAGCTCCTTGCCGTATCCATATAGCTTTCCGCTACCTTGTGTGCCGTGCCGTAATCGCCCTTTACAAGGCGGACGCAGTTTCCGTCCTTTATATCAATTGCAGGTAAAATTATCATCAGTCGTTGTTTTCCTTTCTGATTTCAGCGGGATCGCAGACAAGCGTTTTATCCGCATACAGCTCAACCTTTCCGCACCTTGTGCAGACATAAGCCGTAACGGGGCTTACCGCCGTACCGCAGCCGTCAAACTCGACCGATACCTGCGCCTGTAAAGGCAGAAGTCCGCCCGAGAAAAATCCCTCTTTCAGTTCTCCGCCGCATGAACAGATAAGCTTATCCATATTTGCTCCTTTCCTGCTTGCCGCTTACAGCGACGCAAAGGTTTTAAGTATACCAAGTCCCGTCTTACCGCTCTTTTCGGGGTGGAACTGACAGCCGTATACATTGCCGCTCATAACAAGCGCAGGTACTTTCATACCGTAGTCACAGTATGCCGCAACATTTTTGCTGTCAGTCACTGCCGCATACGAATGAACAAAATATACATAATCGCCGTCACTTACACTTTCAAGCAGCTTACACGGCTCATTCTTTTCAAGCAAATTCCAGCCTATATGCGGTATAACAAGGTCGTTTGCAGGGTGCATAAGCTCTACCGTACCGGGTATAAGCCCAAGCCCCTCGGTTTCACCGAACTCATAGCTCTTGTCAAACAGCATCTGCATACCAAGACAGATACCCATAAGCGGCTTTTTCCTTGCCTCGTCCTTTATGACCTCGGTAAGTCCTGCCTCATCAAGCATCTTCATAGCATCGGGGAATGCTCCGACGCCGGGGAGTATCAGCTTATCAGCAGATACAATATCCTCAGCCTTGCTTGATATATTGTTTTCCACGCCGAGAAAGTTCAGTGCGTTCTGCACACTGAAAAGATTTCCTGCACCGTAGTCGATTATAGTTATCATTATAAAGTTCCTTTCGTGGAAACCACAGAGCCGTCGGAATTTTTTCTTACGGCTGTTTTAAGTGCATAAGCCACCGCCTTGAACATCGACTCAATCTTGTGGTGGTCGTTCTTGCCGTAAACATTTTTAACGTGAAGCGTTATTCCTGCATTGAAAGCAAACGCACGGAAAAATTCTTCGGTAAGGCAGTTGTCGAACATACCCGTTCTGTCATCGGTAAATTCAGCGTCAAACACAAGATAAGGTCTGCCGCTTATATCGACCGCACAGAATGAAAGTGCCTCGTCCATAGGAACGTATGCGCTTCCGAAGCGCACAATTCCGCTCTTGTTGCCGAGTGCTTCTGCCAGCGCCTTGCCGAGCACTATTCCGCAGTCCTCGACCGTGTGGTGACCGTCAACGTACAGATCGCCGTCACACTTGAGCTTTAAATCAAATCCTCCGTGAACGGTAAGCGCAGTCAGCATATGGTCAAAAAATCCTATGCCGCTGTCTATCTCGGCTTTTGAACTTCCGTAAACGTTAAGCTCAGCCTTAATATCGGTTTCCTTTGTCTTTCTTTCGATAACGCTCATATTCTTATCCTTTCGGTATTCAGCCGACTATAACGGCAAGCTTTTCAAATACCTTATCCATATTTTCCTTAGTGCCGATCGTGATTCTGAGGTGGTTGTTTATCCTCGGCTTATCCCAATAGCGCACATATATTCCCTGCTCTTTAAGCCTTGCGAAAATTTCCTTTGCAGGCACGCTCTTATGCGAAGCAAATATAAAGTTGCTTTTTGAATCGGGGAAAGTAAATCCAAGCTCGGTAAGCCTTTTCTTGCTGTATTCTCTCGTATCGATTATTTCCTTTGTTGTCTTTTGGAAATACTCCTCGTCCTCGACAGCCGCCGCACCGCCGATAATCGACAGCGGATTCATCGTGTAGCTGTTTACCGAGAACTTTACATCACTGAGATATTTTATAAGCTTCTTACTGCCGATAGCAAAGCCGATTCTCATACCTGCCATCGAGCGTGACTTTGAGAATGTCTGCACTACAAGCAGATTTTCGTACTTGTCTATAAGCTTAAGACAGCTTGTTCCGCCGAAATCAATATACGCTTCGTCTATTACAACTACCGATGTAGGATTAGCCTTTAAAATCTCCTCTATCGTGTCAAGGCTTTCAAGCACGCCTGTCGGTGCGTTGGGGTTGGGTATAATTATGCCGCCGTTGTCGCACTTATAATCGTCGGGATCAATTGAAAAATCGTCCTTTAAAGGCACTGTGCGGTACGGTATTCTGTACAGCTCTGCCCATACGTCATAGAATGAATATGTAATGTCGGGGAAAAGAATCTCCTTATCGGAGTTGAAGAATGTAAGGAACGTCTGCGAGATTACATCGTCAGAGCCAACACCTACAAACACCTGATCGCTGTCAACGCCGTAACGCTTTGCGAGTGCGTCAACAAGCAGTCCTGCCCTTGTATCAGGGTATAATCTCAGTGCGTCCTCGTTATATTCCTTTATAACCTTTTCGACCATAGGTGACGGCGGAAAAGGGTTTTCGTTAGTATTCAGCTTTATTACGTTGTCCGTCTTGGGCTGTTCACCGGGTGTGTATGGCTCAACCTTACGGACACGCTGTTCCCATGTTGAATAGTTCATTTCTCAGTCCTCAAATCTTACCGTGATAGCGTTTGCGTGTGCCGTAAGTCTTTCACGATTTGCTATTCTTACAATGTCCTCCTTAGCGCCATACAGCTTATCTCTTGTGTAGTAGATATAGCTTGACTTCTTGATAAAGCTGTCAACGGAAAGCGGTGAGAAGAATCTTGCCGTACCGCTTGTGGGGAGAACGTGGTTAGGACCTGCATAATAGTCACCGAGAGGCTCAGGCGCATATTCTCCGAGGAACAGAGAACCGCAGTTTGTCAGCTTTCCTATGTATTCAAGAGGATTTGCGGCAAGCACTTCAAGGTGTTCGGGAGCGATCTCGTTTGCTATCTCGCAAGCCTTGTCCATATCGTCACAGATAATAATTGCACCGCAGTTGTCAAGAGAAGTATTGATAATATCCTTTCTTGAAAGGTTTGCTACCTGTCTTTCGATCTCCTTTACGGTTTCATCCGCAACACGCTGACTTGTTGTTATAAGCACGGAGCTTGCAAGCTTGTCGTGTTCCGCCTGTGACATAAGGTCTGCGGCGGCATATTTCGGGTTAGCCGTATCGTCAGCGACTATAAGAATTTCACTCGGTCCTGCTATCATATCAATATCAACCGTTCCGTAAAGGAGCTTCTTTGCAGTTGCAACGAAGATATTTCCCGGTCCTACTATCTTTGAAACCTTGGGTATTTCGTCAGTGCCGAATGCCAGAGCCGCAATAGCCTGCGCACCGCCGCACATAAATATCTTGTCAACGCCGCAAAGAGCCGCCGCTACAAGTATATCGTTGTTGGGAGTGCCGTCCTTCATAGGAGGTGTAACCATGATTATCTCGCCTACCCCTGCGATCTTTGCAGGGATAGCATTCATAAGAACTGATGAGGGATAAGCCGCTGTGCCGCCTGGAACATATAAGCCTACTCTGTCAAGACCTCTAACACGCTGACCTAAGATACAGCCGCTCTCGTCTGTCATCATATATCCGTTCTGCTTCTGACGTGTGTGGAATGCTGTGATGTTCTCCTGAGCATTCAGCATAGAGTTTACAAAGTCGGGATCTGCATTTGTGAGTGCGTCTTGTATAACCTCATCGGGTACTCTGTAATACTGCATATCTGGACAGTCAAATTTTGCGGTATATTCCTTTACAGCCTCGTCGCCTCTTGCGGCAACATCGTCTATAATTGCTCTTACGGTCTTTTCAACCTCGGCGTTTACCTCACTGCTGCGTTTTTTCATACCTGCGAGGAATTCTTTTTCACTGCCGTC
>CAVJKI010000018.1:7224-10476 GCA_963649995.1 Sodaliphilus sp. | reverse complement strand
TTCTTGAGCTTCATGCTTACGGGATTTACTATAACACGGGCTGAAATAGGAGATACATATTCATATACCTCAAGTCCGTTTTCCTTAAGCGTTGTACCTGTTTCGACTATATCAACTATACCGTCTGACAGCTCAAGCAAGGGAGCCAGCTCAACAGAGCCCTCTATTTTTACTATATCAACATCCATTGCCTTTGACTCGAAAAATCTTCTTGTAATGTTGGGGTACTTTGTGGCGATTGTCTTTACACCGCAACCCTCATAGAAGTTGTTTCCGACTTTTCCTGCAAGAGCAAATCTGCAACGTCCGAAGCCGAGGTCGCATACCTCAAAGAATCTTCCGCCGTGTTCGTCAATCGTATCCTTGCCGACAACGCCTAAGTCGCACACGCCGTGTTCGACATAAGTCAGCACATCTGCGGCTTTTGCAAGGACAACCTCAATATTGCTTCCGGGTATATCGAGTATAAGCCGTCTGCCCTTGTCACGAAGCTGTGAAACATCATATCCTATCTTATCGAAAAGGTTTACAGTATCCTTTTCAAGTCTGCCCTTTGTAAGAGCAATTCTGATTGTCTTTTTATCCATTATGTATACCCCTTCTTACAGCGTCATAGTAACGGGCTGTTCGTTCTTCTCTTTGTCTATTATATCTATCTTGCTTATCTTGTTTGCCTTTGCATACTCAATAGCCGCATCAAGAGTAGGACAGGTGCTGAACTCAGCGCTTATTCCCTTTGAGATAAGCTTTGTGCAATGGCTTATACCGTCAATAAGGTCATCGTCTGCGGCGAATACAAGCACCTCGGCATGGCGTGCCTTTGTGCTTTTGTTGCTCCTGAGATTTGCCGCCGCAATAGCGTTGACATTTACCGCAAAGCCTACTGCGGGCATATCGTCAGCACCGAAGCTTCCTATAAGCGTATCATATCTGCCGCCGGAAAGCACCGCCTGACCGTATTCCTCAATATATCCTCTGAACACGATACCCGTATAATACTCAGCCTTGTTTACAAGACCTAAGTCAACGGTAATTCTATCCTCTGCTTCAAGCTTTCTCAGTGCGTCAAACGTTTCCTTAAGCTCTGTCAGCCTGTCGGAAAGATCCGTTCCAGTAAAAAGCTTTTCAGCCTTGTCGAATACCTCTGCGCCGCCGAACAGGTCGGGGAGCTGTAAAAGTATCTCGGAATATCTGCGCTTTTCGGGAGCATTATCCACATTGTCCTTTATAAACTGTGTAAGGTCGGGTGTGTTCTTAGATTCTATAAGGCTTCTTACCGTTTCTTCATCGTCAATATCCAGCTTTTCAAGAAGCAGCTTATAGAATGTATTATCGCCTATCTCAAGACGAACATCATCGCTTGAGCAGGAGTTAAGCACCTGTGCCGCAAGGCTCAGTGCCTCAAGGTCGGAGCGCTTTTCATCGCCGCCGATTATTTCAATACCGCTCTGCATGAACTCATCGTCCCTGCCTGCCATTTTAGGATTGCAACGGTAGATATTCTGTGAGCAGAACAGCTTTAACGGGAACACACCGTCACGCAGTCTTGTCGCAACTATTCTTGCTATAGGCATTGTACTGTCGGGACGCATTACCATAAGTCTGCCCTTGCCGTCTGTCAGCTTGTACATATCCTCCTGGCGGAAGCTTCTTGTCTTGTTGTTGAATACATCGTAAAATTCAAGCGCAGGAGTAATTACCTCGCTGTATCCGTGGGCGGTAAATACCGCTCTTAATTTGTCCTCTGCTTCCTTACGGGCTACACACTCGTCAAACAGCAGATCTCTTGTACCCTCAGGTGTAATAAGATCGTAGCTTTTCATCTATGGTTATTTCCTTTCATGCCTGTCGGCTTTGTTTACTTTTATGTCGGTTACGTTACGTCGGTCACGCCTTACTTTAGTGCGCTAACGTGCTATCACAATAATATGATAACATATAAAATCGTTTTTGTCAATCCCCACAGTTATATCGGGGAGATTTCGGCGTTTGCTACAAAAAGTCTTTGGGAAAATCTTTTGAATTGTATCAATTATTTGCTGTAACAAGCTCCTTGAAGTGCTTTCCTCTCTCCTCAAAGTTCTTATAAAAGCCGTAGCTTGCGGCGGCAGGAGATAATATACATCTTACCTTTGTCACCTGCTTTGCAGACTTTACAGCCTGCGCCATATCATCGGCGTAGATCAGCTTTATAAGCGGATTTGTGACCTTCACGGCTACCCGCTTGCCGCTGTCGGGGAGGATTATCAGGTTTCTGACCGAGGTGTCGGCGTTCAGCCAGTCGGATAACTCATCATAAGGGATACCCCTGTCCATTCCGCCGATTATCAGCGTATCTGTATCGGGATAGGCTTTAAGTGCAGCGATCGCCGTCTGTGGTGCGGTGCTTATGCTGTCGTTTATATACTCTGCATCGTTCAGTGTGCAGACATATTCAAGTCTGTGCTCCAGTCCGCAAAACTGCGGAAGTACGTCAAGGCACTGCTTTACCGTACAGCCTGCCTTTGTTGCGGCACAGGCCGCAATTGCAATATTATATAGGTTATGTTCACCTTTGAGCTTGGTATCTATCATATAGGCAGGATAAAATTCATCTCCGATAAAAATGCCGCCGTTTCTTGTTCCTATATCACCGCAGGAAAAGCCTGCCGTTATCACCTTTGCCCTTGTGTCGGCATACTGCTTTACTTCTTCGCCGATTATCAGCGTATCATTTTCGTTCTGATAGCGGAAAATGTTCAGCTTTGCATTTCTGTAAGCCGCAAAATCGGTATAGTGGTCAAGATGTTCGGGGTAAATATTAAGAAGTACCGATACATTCGGTGAAGCCTTGACATATTCAAGCTGATGGCATGACATTTCACACACGATAACACAATCCTTTGTAAATTCTTCACGCCTTTCGAGCGGTGGTACGCCGATATTTCCTATCAGCATAGTATCCCTGCCGCTTTTTTCTATAAAGAATTTTATCAGACTTGAAGTAGTAGACTTGCCCTTAGTTCCCGTGATACCGATTATCATGTTGTCGAAAAAGCGTAAAAGCAGGTCGGTCTGCGAGGTTATCTTTGCCTTTATTTCATCGCTCACACTGTCCTTAAGTCCAATACCGGGCGCTTTCATAATAATGTCGCAGTCGTCAAGACAGGAAAGATAATTTTCCCCACAGCAGAGCGTACAGCCCTCTGCTTCCGCTTCGGAAACAGGGTTCATATCAGCTACAGTAACGCTTTTGCAATCACAGCTTCCGAG
>CAVJKI010000018.1:0-7214 GCA_963649995.1 Sodaliphilus sp. | reverse complement strand
CGGCTACCGTAATGCTTTTACACTCGCAGTCACCCAGTAGCTTCAATGTAGAACGTCCCTCTCTGCCAAAGCCGAGAATAACGACCCTCTTACCCTCAAAAAACACTTTCAGTTTTTCGTCTATAGTCATATATCGTCACTTTCTTACCTCAGCAGTCCGATAAGGTGCTGAGGTACAAAATTATCATTGTCAAAATAGTTTTCCATGCTCTGCGGCACCGGCGGATCAGTCTTTGCATAACGGCTGAGCAGATACGGTAAATTCTCACCTCTGCGCTTTATTGCCATATACAGCGACAATCTTACCTCGCTCTTTGTGCCGACGCACTCAAACGGCTTATCCTTGCCGTCAAGCACAAGTCCGTCAAACATATCCTCGTATTTTTCGCAGTCGAGCATATTCTTGCCGAATATCTTCACGAGCGTTTCATCGTCAAGGAACGCCGACAGCAGTATATAGACATACAGACACTTTGCGCAGTCCGCACACCATACATTAGTCTTTGAGCCTAAATTACAGCTCTGGAACACGGGAAAATACTGCGGATAAGTAACAAATTTCCTTGCTATCTGCCACTCGCTCCACGGACGCAACAGGCTGAAATACTGTATGCTGTCATCTAGATAATCCGTAACATAGCTTCTGAAATCACGCTCAAACTCGGTACTCTTGCTGTACTGGTGGTTTACCTGCTTGCCGCTGACGTAGGTTTCATTCGCACTGCTTTCATTTGACAGCACTATATACTTCTTGCCGCGAAGATACGCAAACAGATACGCCGAGAATGCGACTACCGCCGAGAACGGCGTATGGCCGTTAAGGTATCCGTCCGCATTACGTTCAAGCAACGCCCTGTCTATCGTTCTGCGAGGACCTACAATTCCGCTTTCGTCAAAGCCTGCGACCTTGGCGCACTCGACTGTTGCACCTCTCGGATTTATTATATAGCACAGCGTTTCATCATGATATTTTCTGAGCAGTTCGAGCGATACCACGCTGTCCTTGCCGCCGCCGACCGTCACAAGATAACCGCCGACAGACTTTTCACATTTATATTCATGCTTAGTGTTATCGGCAGGCACTATCTGCATAAAGCTGTCAAAATCAGTGTCTATATTGTTCCTGTAGAAGAACTCTCCCAGTCCGTTGAAATAGAGCTTTTTCCACCACAAGCACTGCTTTTTGTCAAGCGAGCCGCATTCCACCCTTACAACAGGCGGACAGGCGCACTTCCAGTAGCTTACAAGCTCAGCCATACCGAGGTTGAATATTATGTAGTCGAGAAACGGAGTTCTTTTTTCAAGCAGTCCGCTCTCCGTTTTCCATGAGGGGTAAAAATGGTAATTGTCTATCGAAAAGTGAAAGAATATACCGTCATCGGCAATGTCATAGCCGTGATATATAAACTCCTTGTGTTTTTCCCTGAGCGCTCTGTACTTATCGGCGTTATCCATATTTCCTCCTTATATAATAACGGGCTTTGAGGTAAACTCTGTGCCGCACGGCTGTTTTTTATCAAGCGCCAGCGCATAGAGGTTTCCTGCCCTTTCTTCAAGCCTTGCAAAATGCTCAGCCTCCGGGCTTGTTTTCGCAAGTGCCGAAAGCGACGTATCAACAGGCAGCTTATGCTCGCCTGCCGCAAGAATTTCCCTGCCACGTTCATTCATTCCCAGTATGCGAACATACGCAGGCGGATTTTTTAAATCGCTTCCCGTTATGCCGAGGAACGCACACAGCACAAGTCTGCGTATTCTCGCCATAGTGAAATTCTTTGACTTTATCATAAGCAGTAACTGCGGCAGTGAAACCGCCGTGCGTACTGCCTTATATATCCTGCTGTCCATACCGCCCGTACCGTTCGGTAGCCGTCCGAATTCCGACTTAGACATGGTGCGGAGCTTAGCCAGTATCGCCGTTTCGATATTTTCTATATGTGCAAAATTCTCATAATCGGCAAAATCGGTATATGCACTGACATCTTCTCCTCGGCTCAGCATTTTTCTGAGCTTGGAAGCGCTGATGACCGTATCACTGCCCTCGTCGCTGTCATGTGCCGCACCGCTCCTCATCACCGTAACAGGCTTTATCATACCGCCGAGCCTGTCAAGCGCACGGATATATTCCACCGCAAGGGTATTGTTCGGCTCTGTAAGCGTTGCCACAACATCAGACGTATAGCTTAGCTCCACAACCTGCTTCAGCGCCGCAGGATATGAAGTTCCTTTTCGCATAAGGCTGAAAAACTCATCGGTCTGCACGGCATATTCAACAGCACCTGCCGCTTCTTCGAGAACGGAAACATCACCGCATTCACTGCCGAAGCTCAGCATATCCACACAGCCGAGCGCATCGGCTATACGGCACGCCCCCATAGCAAAATGCTCTGCACTTGAAAGTGCAAACGGAGTAGGCAACTCAACCACCAGGTCAGCCCCACCCATAAGTGCGGCTCTCGCCCTCGCATATTTATCGGCAAGCGCAACATCACCTCTCTGAGTGAAATTACCGCTCATAACGCATACGATATGCGTTGCACCGTGCTGTATTCTCGTCTGCTCGATATGATATTTATGCCCGTTGTGAAACGGATTGTATTCGCTTATGATAGCCGCTGTTTTCATAGTATACCGTTACCTTTATAAGTTTAAATCACTTTCTGCTGTATCTGAAATCGCACATATCAGCGCCCTCAGCTATAGTTTTGGTTCTTGTAAGCTTCATATTCATAATATCCGCAAGAACATAGTCCATACGGCACAGATACTGTGCAAGTTCGGGGCAACCCTCGTCTTTGCACAGCTTGCAGATACCGCATTCGTGATAGTCATAACCAAGGTCGTATTCGCCGTTTGCAGGCAGAATATCGACTACCCAGTCATTTTCGTATTTTCTCTTGTGACTGTCCTCCGACCATGCAAGGCGACCGGGCATCTTCTTTTCGTCAAGATAGCTGTCAACATCGCCTATTGCCTTGTGGAACAGCTTGGACGCACATAATCCATTCTTGAATATCTCGTAATTTTCTTCCGCCGTCTTTCTCGTACTGCGATTCATTGCGATAAAATACGCACCCATCATGTAAGAACTCATCAGCTTTGACTTGCCGATGTCCTTTGCACGGGCAACTATCGCCTTATGCTCAGTAAAAATTTTCTTTGCCGTACCTTTCGGAAAATTCCGTCTTTCAAGCTCAGCCTTTACTGCACTGTGATAAAAATGACTGAGAATTTTCACATTGAACGAATACTTCATTTAGTCTTTGCATCGCCTTTCATAAAACACTTTATATCTTTCAACAATCTATTTTTGCTGTTGTTTAAAATCCGAATGTATCACTGCTCCCCGACCGTCAACCGAGCCGAAGCCCTGCACCGACCTTTAAAAAGGTCGTAATTTGAAACTTCACATTGCCGTCCCGCCGTTTTGCTATCCTGCGGATAGTTGAAACCTAATCAAAGGCGGAACTTGGAGCGGCACATTGCCGCAAGGTCGGAATTTGGAGCGGCACATTGCCGCTTAGAAAAATGAAATCTGTGCCGACTGCGGCAGATCCCCGAACACATTCATATCATACAGCTTGCCGAGTACAGTGCTGTTGATACCCGACTGCGCCTGTATATCCTCAAGACAGATATAATCGCCCTTGTCGATAACCTCTTTAAGCTTGATAGCGGCGTTTTCACCGCAGCCCTCTACCGCAAGGAACGGCAGACGGAGGTTTCCGTCCTCTATTGCGTAAGTAGTCGCCCTCGACTTCTTATAATCAACAGGCAGGAACGTGATTCCTCTTAACATCATCTCGTATATAAGCAGGAGTGCATCAAGCATACCCTTATCCTTAGCCGTAGCGTCAGGATTTGACTGGATAAGCTGAATTTTGTTTCTGACGCTTTCCTTACCGCCGAGAACGGTCTTTACATCTATATTTTCCGTGTGCTTTGTAAGTACCGCAGAGTAAAATTCCGACGGATAGTAAACCTTGAACCAGCAAAGCTTTACCGCACCCGTTACATAAGCGGCGGCGTGAGCCTTGGGGAACATATACTTTATCTTTTTACAGCTTTCGATATACCACTGCGGTACATTGTTTTCTTCAAACGCCTTGTATATATTCTCGTCAAAGAGTTTCTTTGCATTACCCTTACGGGTTATCTCCATTATCTTGAATGCAAGCTTAGGCTCAAGCCCTTGGTGCATAAGATATACCATAATATCGTCACGGCAACCGATAACCTCAGAAATCGTACAAGTGCCGTTTGAGATAAGCTCCTGGGCGTTTCCGAGCCATACGTCCGTACCGTGCGACAGACCTGAGATCTGCAACAGGTCAGAGAACTTCTTCGGCTGTGCGTCTTTGAGCATCTGTAATGTAAACGGCGTTCCGAATTCGGGAATACCGTAAGTACCGCTTGATACACCGAGGTCTTCTTCCTTTATGCCGAGAGGCTCTGTAGATGTGAACAGCTCCATGACCTTGGGGTCGCTTGTCGGAACGTCCGCTATCTTTATGCCGGTCATATCTTCAAGGTGCTTATACAGTGTCGGCACATCGTGTCCGAGCTCGTCAAGCTTAAGGATAGTATCATGCAGAGCGTGGAAGTCGAAGTGCGTCGTTATCATATCGCTCTCCGTCTTATCCGCAGGGTGCTGGACTGCCGTGAAGTCATAAACCTCATATTCGCTCGGTACAACGACCATTCCGCCCGGGTGCTGAGATGTTGTCCTCTTGACGCCCGTACAGCCTGCCGCAAGGCGTGATATTTCTGCGGGATTTGCCGTCATGCCCTTCTTTTCGAGCCACTTACGCACAAAGCCCTCTGCTGTCTTTTCCTGAACAGCGGAGATCGTACCCGCCTTGAAAACGTGATCCTTACCGAACAGTTCTTCTGTGTATCTGTGTACCTTACCCTGTACTTCGCCCGAGAAGTTAAGGTCAATATCAGGTGACTTGTCGCCGTCAAAGCCGAGGAACGTTTCAAACGGTATATCATGTCCGTCACGAATCATGTCTATATCGCAGTTCGGACACTTTTTAGGCGGCAGGTCAAAGCCTGAGCCGTAAGAGCCGTCAAGGATAAATTCATTGTGGCGGCACTTCGGGCATCTGTAGTGCGGAGGTAAGGGGTTAACCTCGGATATACCTGCCATTATGGCAACTACAGATGAGCCTACCGATCCTCGCGAGCCTACAAGATAACCGTTCTTTTCCGAGAATGCAACAAGCTTCTGTGCGATCATATACAGTACGGCGAAGCCGTGCTTTATGATTGAATCAAGCTCCTTTTTCAGTCGCTTTTCAACTGTTTCGGGTAAATCGTCACCGTACCATGCGTGCGCTCTGTCCCAGCAAAGCTGTTGTAATTCTTCGTCAGCACCGTCAATATGAGGAGGATATGTACCTGTCGGGATAGGACGTACGACCTCAACCATATCGGCGATTTTGTTGGTATTTGTGATAACGACTTCCTTTGCCTTTTCTTCACCGAGATAAGCAAATTCTTCGAACATTTCCTCGGTAGTTCTGAAATAAAGCGGCGGCTGATTTGCAAAGTCCTCATAGCCCTGTCCCGCCTGCAATACCTCACGGAATACAGCGTCCTCAGGGTCCTTGAAATGCACGTCGCAGGTAGCGACTACCGGCTTTCCGAGTCTGTCGCCGAGTTCTACTATCGCACGGTTGAGATCTCTGAGATCCTCTTCGCTGTTTACCTTGCCGTTTCTGAGCAAAAACATATTGTTTCCAATCGGCTGTATTTCAAGATAGTCATAGAATGACGCTATCTCTTCGATCTTCTCCTGCGATTCCTTTTCAAGTATCGCTCTGAAAAGTTCGCCCGCTTCACACGCGCTGCCTATTATAAGTCCCTCTCTGTACTGCGACAGGAGAGATTTCGGTATTCTCGGCTTTTTATAGAAATAATCAAGGTTTGATGCAGAAATAAGTCTGTACAGATTTTTAAGTCCGACCTTGTTCTTTACAAGAATTATCTGGTGATATGTAGGAAGCGTCTTTATATCAACGCTTCCGAATGCCGTATTGAAATCGCCTATATATTCAAGCTTTGAGGTCTTTCTTGTGTCACTTACTATGTGCATATATATCATGCACAGCATTTCAGCATCTGCAACCGCCCTGTGGTGGTCAAAGTCACCGAGCTTGAAATACTTTGCTATCGTGTCAAGCTTATAGTTTTTGATACCCTTAAGCGCCGCTTTTGCAATGCTCAGCGTATCTACAACAGGGTTATCAAAGCTCTTATCCATTCTTGCGGCGGCGCTTCTGATAAACGAAACGTCAAACTTTGCGTTATGGGCGCAGACAGGCGCATTACCGCAGAAAGCTATAAAGTCAGTGACCGCAATATCCTCTGTCGGAGCGTCCGCTACCATATCGTCAGTTATACCCGTAAGCTCGGTGATATTTGACGGTATCGGCATCATCGGATTTACAAATGTCGAGAAGCGGTCAACTATCTCCATATTGCGCAGCTTTACCGCACCGATTTCCGTTATACGCTCGCTTGCAGGGTGAAGTCCCGTTGTTTCAATATCGAATATGACAATATCATCTTCGATCTTTATATTGTCACAGCCGTCTACAACTGCGTTACCATCATTTACAAAGTACGCTTCAAGTCCGTATATTACCT
This sequence comes from Sodaliphilus sp., assembly GCA_963649995.1. Classification (GTDB taxonomy): domain Bacteria; phylum Bacillota; class Clostridia; order Oscillospirales; family Ruminococcaceae; genus Ruminiclostridium_E. Next base: position 563 of record CAVJKI010000018.1, on the reverse strand, counting down.
TGAAGCCGGGATCTTCCTTGTTTATCTTTTCAACGGTGTTCATTGCTTCAGGATATGCCTGTGCATTGCCATGGTCGGTTATTGCTATTGCCTTGTGACCCCATGCGTGTGCCTGCTTTACAAGCACCGACGGAGCGGTAACAGCGTCCATATCCGACATATTTGTATGCAAATGCAGTTCCACTCTCTTTTCGGAAGCGTTATCCTGCTTTGATTTTACGTCAACCAGCATTACCGCCTGCGGATTAAAGCAGTTATAGTGCAGAAAATCGTCCATCTTGTAACTGCCGTTTGCCAGTATCCTTGTGCCGTTCTGAATAAAGCTGTAGCTGTCGAGCTTAGTGTTGTATACGAACAGCTTCATTACCATTGATGAAGTTCTGTCGCTGAATGCGGCTGTGATTATCGTTGACTTGCCGCTCTTTGTTTCTTTCTTTTCAACGTTGAATATCTCGCCCCATACGGTAACGTTGTCACGCTCCGTCATAACGCTCGCCATTTCAACGGGAGCGTCATTTATCGGCTTGCCCATTACAAGCTTTGCCTTGCTTCCGAAATGGGTC
>CAVJKI010000017.1:7581-14978 GCA_963649995.1 Sodaliphilus sp. | reverse complement strand
GCCTTTAGCTTTATACTGTTATGATATGTATTCTGTCTTTACCGTAAGATCGGAGTTTACGGGATTCGGTACAGGGTCAATTAAACTTTCTATGTATGTTACGCCGTAAACGAGGTAGTCCATGGCAAGTATCTGCATATCGTTGGGCGTAGCGCCTGCGCCTACTCTTGCAAGCCCGTCCTTGTCACGGATCTCGCCCTCAAATATCTTTGCCTTGTCTTTCTTTACATAATCGTAAAGCGTATCGGCTATGGTAAGGGTTTCTTTTTTGCAGGCGGCAGAGTAAGGCGTAAGCTTTACAAATGCTTCGCTGAAGCCGCCTATATAATTTTCTGCTATGAAATTGTCGTTAATGCAGGTCCTTACTGTATCCGTTATATAGGTTGCCCAGCCGAGGTAGTAGCCTACAAGACCGTATTTCGGAGCGGAATAAGCCATATCAGTTGTAAAGCCTATTGACTTCATTCCTATAGAATCGCAGTAGTACATACAATAGTCATTCGACTGGTACGAGAATATCACGTCACAGCCCTTGCCCTCAAGTGTGTTTACCGCTGTTTCGGTCTGTGCCTTTGTTTCGGCATAGATTATTTCAACATCGGTCTCACGTTCCTTATAAATCTGCTGAATACCGAGAACGAACGCATTGATAACACCGTTTGAGCAGTACATAAGGTCGTCGGCAACAATACCTATCTTATGCGATGTGGAATTCCATGCGGCTACCGTACCGCAGATAAATGCAGGCTGATAGAGCTTCGGACGGAATGTGGTAAGGTTGGTAAGAGATGCCGTGCCGCCATAGCTCAATATATAGACATCTTTATCCTTTTTGGCATAGCTCAGTGCCGAATTTGCAAAAACATGAGAGGCGGATACTATGATTTTACAGCCCTCGTTTTTCAGTGCCTTTACCGCATTTTCAAACTGCGACACCGCAACGCCGTCAACATAGCAAGTTTCAAGTCCGAGCGCCGTTTCGATGTCCTTGCGGCTTTTTTCAAACATATAGGTCATATTGTCCCGTGACACTTCTTCGTTATATACATATCCGACCTTTGCGGAAGTATCCCCGACATAGTCGGGAACAGATGAGTAATCTGACGAGCTTGCGTTGTCGCCGGAGCAGGCACAGAGCGTTATGACCGCCGACATTATAAGAGCCAGTAATTTTATGTATTTTGAAAGCTTGTTCAACTTGTTTGTACCTCCGGGTAAGTTCATGAAAGACCGCTTTAAACAGCTATCTTATCATATTCGTTATAAGTATAACACATTTTCACAAAAAATTCACCCTCTTTTTTGAAAAATTGTTTTGATTTTTTCTAAATTTGTGATATACTTATATAGTCACAGCAGTACGTTATGCAATTTACACAAATATCCTACTGCACATTTTAAGGAAGGGTTTAATAAAAATGAAGAAAAGAACAGCGGCAATAGCCGCAATACTTGCCTGCGCAATGATGTTTTCAGGCTGTAGCGACAGTATCCTGACATCATCGGGTACAGGTACGGAAAGCACAACAAGCACGGAAAATATATGGACGGCAAATGACGACGACGTTGTAGCATGGACCACGGTCGATTCACTTTCAGACGAGGATAAGGAATACTATAAGATTAATTTTAAGGATTTCTACTCTGAGTATTCTTTTACAATAAAGAATTACGGACTTGATGAAACAAATTCAGCCTATGACGCATATGTACAGTACTACAGAAAAAATATAATTGATATGCTGACTAATGAAAAGCTCATTCTCAAAAAGGCGGCTGAACTCGGACTTGACCAGCTTTCGGAAGATGAGATGAAGAACGTTGAAACGGCGTATCTCAAAAACCTGAGCGACTGGTATGCTTCCTTTGAAACAAAGGCTAAGGAAGCTCTGGGCATAAGCACGAGCGATACATCGTCTGCCGAGGACAGTGCAGATGAAGAAAAGATTCTTGAAAAGGAAAAGGAGCTTTTCAACGAGTATATTTCAGGCTTCGGACTTACAGAGGAAACATTCCTCAAATGGCAGACAAACACCGCTGTTCAGAAAAAGGTAAACGACTATCTTATAAAGGATATTACCGTAGAGGATTCTGAGGTTGATGATTATATAACCAAGCTTATCGCAGAAGCAAAGTCAGCTTACGATAAGAGCGCTTCCGATTATGCGTCGGATTCCGAGTATCAGAAGGTGTGGGCACCCGATGACGCAAGAAGAATAAAATATATAGTTGTTTCTATCCCGTCCTCGGATTACGCAGAGATCAATGCCGCAAGAAACGAGAGCGGCGCAGATGACGCAGAGATCGACAAAATGCGTGATGAAAAGCTTGCCGATATTAAGGAAAAGGCTGAGGCGGCACTCAAAAAGGCAACTGCCGACGGTGCAGACTTTGACGCGGTGATCAAGGAATACAGCAGTGCTTACAGCGAGGATACGGCAGGACAGACCACTCTGGTTTTAAATAACAAGGACGGTTTTTCCGAAGCGTTATACAACGGCATATACGATCTTAAAAATCCCGGTGATATAAGCGGACTTATTCCGACTGACGGCGGATATTATATAATCCAGTATGTAAGCGGCGCTACCGTAAGCGATGCAGAGATTAATGAATATAAGAAAACCGTTAAGGAGGAGCTTCTTTCCTCACGTCAGAACGATAAGACAAACAGTGCTATCGAAGAATGGCGTAATGCAGTCGGATATGAGTATGATTACGACAAGCTGAATATTACAAAGGAAGAAGATACGTCGTCCGAGGACAGCACAGAATCGTCAGCCGACAGTCAGGCAGATTCCTCGGCTGAAAGCGAAGCTTCTTCGTCAACAGCCTCGGATACTACCGCATCTGAATAAGCTTGATACAAAGACCGCCCCTTAACGGGGCGGTTTTTTAAAGGAGATATTTTATGGGACTTTGCACCTTGTGTCCGAGAAATTGCCGTATAGACCGCACCAAAGCCGCAGGAGTATGCTCGGTAAAAGGACTTAAAATAGCAAAAGCGTCACTCCATTTCGGAGAAGAACCATGCATATCGGGAACAGACGGAAAGGGCGCAGGGACGATATTCTTTTCGGGCTGCTCGCTCAAATGTATATTCTGTCAGAATATGCCGATAAGCCGTGACGGCTACGGTAAGGAAATAACGCCGGACAGACTTGGTGAAATCTGCTTTGAGCTACAGGCAAAGGGAGCGCATAACATAGACCTTGTTACCCCGACGCATTACTCCGATATTATAGCCGATGTGCTGAAAAAGATAAAGCCGAAGCTTGAAATCCCCGTTGTATATAACTGCGGCGGATATGAAAGGGTCGAAACGCTTAAAATGCTTGAAGGATTGGTTGACATTTATCTGCCCGATTTCAAATATGCGTCACCTGAGCTTGCCCGTGAATATTCCTCCGCTCCCGATTATCCCGATACAGCGGCAGAGGCGATAGCCGAAATGTACCGTCAGACAGGAAAGGTACGGTTTGATGAAAACGGACTTATGAAAAAAGGTGTTCTTGTGCGGCACCTTGTACTGCCCGGTTGCCGCCATGACAGCATGAAGGTACTTGATATACTGAGCAAAACAGTGCCTGTTGCGGATATTCGTATAAGCCTTATGCGCCAGTACACTCCGTGCGGAAAGGCTTTGGAAATTAAAAATCTTTCAAGACGGCTTACTACCTTTGAATACAATTCGGTTACAGATTACGCCGCAGAGCTGGGCTTTGACGGATACACACAGGACAAGGCAAGCGCAACATCCGAGTATACGCCCGATTGGGATCTTGAGGGTGTGTAACGCAAGGATAATTCCGTCTATAGACCACAATTCTTACGGATACCGACGGACAGTTGATTTCACACGGCTCGGCTACATATTCAACAGCAGACAGTAAATGATTTGCAGGGAGAGAATATCTTCCTGCAAATATTTTTTTGCCGCCACTTGACAAATATAAAAATAGTGCTATAATATATTTTAGCACTCAGACTGATAGAGTGCTAACGAAAGCGAAAATTGCTGATTACAGTACGCTTTTTGCAATCTGTAATAATTACGATTATACCCGCCGAAGTTCAGGCGGAATCATAGAAAGGATATGATTTTTATGGCAAAAAAGGCATTCAAGGCAGAATCAAAGCGTTTGCTTGACATGATGATCAACTCAATCTACACTCATAAGGAGATATTCCTGCGTGAGCTTATTTCAAATGCGAGCGATGCGCTGGACAAGCTGTATTTCAAGTCGCTGACAGAGAATCTCGGTATAGAGAGAAAGGACCTCGGTATTGACCTTGCGGTTGACAAGGAAAACCGCCTTATAACCATTACCGATAACGGTATCGGTATGACAAAGGACGAGCTTGAAAATAACCTCGGCGTTATCGCAAACAGCGGCTCTTTCAAGTTCAAGAACGATAATACAGATACCGAAAAGGACGATATAAACGTTATCGGTCAGTTCGGTGTAGGCTTCTATTCGGCATTCATGGTAGCGTCTGAGGTTACTGTTGAAACCAAGGCTTACGGCAGCGAGCAAGCTTATAAGTGGTACTCAGAGGGCGTCGACGGTTATACTATTACCGAGTGCGACAAGGAAGATGTCGGCACAAGGATTACACTGAAAATCAAGGAAAATACGGACGAGGAGGAGTATGACGAGTATCTCCAGGACTACAAGCTCCGTATGATAGTAAAGAAGTATTCCGACTATATCCGTTATCCTATAAGAATGGAAGTAAGCCATCAGCACCTCAAAGAGGGTACTGAGAACGAGTATGAAACCCATACCGAGATCGAAACGCTCAACAGCATGGTGCCTATATGGAACAAGAGCAAATCAGAGCTTAAGGATGAGGATTACAATCAGTTCTATAAGGAAAAGTTCTTCGACTATGACGATCCCATCGCACATATCCACACAAAGACAGAGGGTGCCGCAACCTATAACGCACTGATGTATATCCCCTCAAAAGCCCCCTTCGACTATTATTCAAAGGACTATGAAAAGGGCTTACAGCTTTATTCAAACGGCGTTCTGATAATGGACAAGTGTGCCGACCTGCTCCCTGATTATTTCAGCTTTGTAAAGGGACTTGTTGACTCTGCCGATCTGTCGCTGAATATCTCCCGTGAGATGTTACAGCATGACAGACAGCTCAAGATAATAGAAAAGAGCCTCGAACGTTCAATAAAGAACGAGCTTACCAAGATGCTCCGCAACGACCGTGAAAGATATGAGAAGTTCTGGAAGGCATTCGGCTTACAGATCAAGTTCGGCGTATATAACGGCTTCGGCGCAGGCAAGGAGCTGCTTAAGGATCTGCTGCTGTTCTATTCTTCAAATGAAAAGAAGCTTGTAACTCTTGAGGAGTACGTTTCAAGAATGAAGGAGGATCAGAAGTACATTTACTTTGCAAGCGGCGAAACGGTTGACAAGATAGATAAGCTTCCTCAGACCGAGCTTGTAAAGGATAAGGGCTACGAGATACTTTACCTTATAGACAGCGTTGACGAGTTTGCATTACAGATGATGGTGGACTACAACGAGAAGCAGTTCAAGTCTGTATCGGCGGGCGACCTTGACCTTGAAACTCCCGAAGAAAAGGAAGAAATGAAGGCTAAGGCTGAGGAAAGCAAGGATATGTTTGCTTTCATGAAGGATTCTCTCGGCGGCAAGGTAAAGGACGTAAGACTGTCCAAGATACTCAAGTCGCACGCAGTATGCCTGACCAGCGACGGTCTGCTTTCAATAGAGATGGAGAAGGTACTCAGCCAGATGCCCGCAGAGCATGACGCAAAGGCAGAGAAGGTACTTGAAATCAATGCCGAGCATCCTATCTACGAAACGCTTAAAAAGCTGTATGATACCGATAAGGACAAGCTTAAGACCTACAGTGAGATACTCTATGACCAGGCGCTTCTGGTTGAGGGCATGCCAATCGAAGACCCTGTAGAGTACAGTAATAAGATCTGCTCTCTTATGGTATGATAGCCTTTAATATAAAATCCGCAGTGTCGGTTAACCCGATTCAATTTATGGAATAATATAGGAGAAACTTTGTTGCACAAATGCGGCAAAATGCGGTATAATAGCGGTATAATATAAGAACAGCTCCGACAGGAAATTTAAGCCTGTCGGAGCTGTTTGTTATACAATTTTCATCAGTAAATTTCAGGAAGATTTCCGAGCGTTAAAGAATATTTACTTGAGTACATTTTCTTTATCACTGATTTTTCGGTATAGGCTTCGCTGTAACTGCTTCCGTTTGCTGTAAATTCACCGCCCCATGTCATGAACCAGCCCCAAAGAGCGTTAATGCTTACCGCAGAGTCGATGTCGAATATACAGCCGTTTTCGGTGAGGGCTGTTATCTTGGTCTTACTGCCGTAGCTTATTGCCTGTTTGAAACGGCTCACCTGAGGGTCGTAAACATGGTTGCCGGGGTAAATATCCTCGCCGACGATGTCGACATATTCGTCGCCCGGATACCAGTCGGCGCTCTGACCGTTGTACACCCATATCAGATTGTTACAGCCGTATGTATTTGTCAGCTCCTCATAGAGGTACTTCCAGAGCTTCTTGTAAGCGTCCGCACCCTTTGCGCCCCACCAGAACCAGCCGCCTGAGGCTTCGTGCAGTGGTCGCCATATAACAGGCACTCCTGCTTTTTCAAGGCGCTTTAACTGGCTTGCGATTTCCTTTATATCACGGTCGATAAGCTTTTTGCCCTGTGCGTCCTGACCGTTCATGACCATTGCTATATCGAATTTGCTGTTCTTGGTGTAGAAGCCGCCCCACCAGCCGTCGGAGCTGTTTGCGGTACTGTTGAGGTACTCTGTAGGCGCATTCCAGTGCCAGCAGAATGTGACGATACCGCCTTTTTTATGGAACTCGATAGCTTTGTCAACGGCTGATGAAGATGCGCCGAGTGCTGTCCTTGACGGGGTATAATCCATCATATCGAGACCGAGCAGAGCGGGATAATCGCCTGTGAGATTCTTTATTGCCTTGAACTCGTTGCCGTTTATGCCGCCGTCACACTGCTGACCTGTGATTACATATTTGCCGTAGCTGTCCTTAAGGAAGCTGTACAGCTTCTTTGTATTTGCGGTGGCGTTCTTATTGACAAGGGAAGATGTAACGTTATAGGTGCTGTCGCTTATCTTTGCACCCGTATTTACGGTTATCCTGTCAAGCTCTATCCAACCCCATGATTTTGTGATACGGAGAGTGTGACTGCCCTTGGTAAGGCTTACGGCGCTCACTGTATAATCGGAAAAGCTGTTGTTTTCACTGCTGAAGGTGCCTACCTTTTTTCCGTCGGCATAAAGGTCGTTTTCCTTTGCTGAGCCGATACCCATCGAGCGGATAACTATATCGTATACGCCGTCTGAC
>CAVJKI010000017.1:0-7494 GCA_963649995.1 Sodaliphilus sp. | reverse complement strand
CATCTATGCTTATCTGGCAGTAAGAGGCGTCATTTTCAAACTTTCCGACCGCTTTTCCGCCTGATGCGTTGCTGTCGGAGATAACGGACATATCGGACGAGAGCTTGCCGTTTTCCGCTTCATAGGTCTTTGAAAATGACTGAGGGGTAGAGTCGGACTGTTTTTTCGTAGCAGTAGTCGTAGCAGAGGCGGGCTTTTTCGCAGTAGTCGTAGCGGCAGGCTTGCTTGTTGAAGTGCCTGTGTTTGCGGTTGAGCCTGCGGGCTTGCTTGTAGTGCTGTTTTGACTGCTGCTTTGCGCTTTGCTTGTTGAGGGTGTTCCCGATGTGTCGGCGGGCGAGCTTACCTTGCTTTCGCCTGAGGTGTTCTGCTTACTGTCCGATGCTGAATCGTTCTGCTTTTCAGAGGTGCTTTCTGAGCTTGTTTTGTTCTGAGATGAGGACGCATCGGCAGATGAGCCGCTTTCGGACGAGCTGACAGCTTCTGTGCTGCTGTCGGAGTCTGAAACAGATGCGGAAGAAGATATTGCCGATGAGCTGTCGGTTGACAAAGTACCACTATCGGTACTGCAACCGCAGGCGGATATTATTACCGCCGCACATACAATCAATGATATAATACGTTTTTTCATGCTGTTTTCCTTTTGCCTGTGGTGATATTCCGGCACAGGTCTTTATAGTCGATCACAGTATGATTATACTATAGAAAAAGAAAAAAGTCACGTCCATATTTTTCTTGTTTTATATTCCGTGATTATCAACAATCGACACGGCTTAGATTTATCAAATATTCACAAAATAGCAAAAGAAGTCTTGCAAAATTAACCTAAATGGTGCATAATACTTGTGTAAAGGTTTACATGATAATTAAGCAAGAGGATTTGCTTATTAAGAAAGGAACAACGATGAAGCACAGAAAAATAACGGCGGCTATACTTGCTGTCGCTACGGCGATATGTGCCGCAGGCTGTAACGGCGGCGATAACTCGGGTGTGTCAGGTACGGGCGACAGCGCTGTATCAGGTAACAACGACAGCAGTATGACGAGTGACAACACAAGCACGGACAATAATCAGGCAACGGCTCAGTCACAGTTTACATTCAGCCAGGTCGCAATGGGCGGCGGCGGATTTGTAAGCGGTGTGTTTGCAACAAGCGAAGAAGGATTATATTATGCCCGTACCGACGTCGGCGGCGCATACCGCTATAACAAGGATACGCAGAAGTGGGAGTCAATGTCATACGATATAAGCGAGGACGACAGAGGCCTTCTCGGAATTGACGGTCTTGCGTATTCGGAAAGCGAACCCAATAAGGTATATATGCTTGCGGGAACTGAGTATTTCAGCAACGGTCTGACCTGCCTTTTATATTCAGACGATTACGGCAAGACATGGAACCGTACCGACCTTACAGAAATGATAAAGGCTCACGGCAACGGCATGGGCAGAGGTAACGGCGAACGTATTGCCGTTGACCCCAAGAACAGTGATATAATTTATATCGGCGGAAGAACGGGCGGCATGATAAAGTCTACCGACGGCGGAAAGACTTTTACAGCCCTTGATATGGGAACAAAGACGACCACATCAAACAGCAACGGTATATGCAGTATTGTCATAGATCCGAAGTCGGGTGACGACAGCGCTTGTACAACGTTGTATGCCGCAATTTCAAGGACCAAAGAGGACAATCTTTATAAGTCGACAGACGGCGGCGCAACATGGACAGCTGTATCTGACGCACCGAAGGGAATCATGGTTCAGAGAATGAAGTACAACGGTGACGGTAAGATCACCATTACTTATGCAAATACGGAGGGTCCGTGGAATAACAACAGGTCAAGCGGCGGTATAAGACTTCTTGATATGTCAAACGATTCCTTAACAGATATATCTCCTGCAAAGAAGTCTTTCGGCGACGTTGTAATTGATCCCGCAAACCCCGACAGAATGGTAGCTTGCACGGAAAACATATATGTTCTCCAGCCAAACGGTGCATACGGTGATGAATTCTATGTAACTACCGACGGCGGCAAGAGCTGGACGCTTCTTAATGATAAGATGAAGCTGACTGACGGCGGCGTAAAGTGGCTTTCTACAACTTCAATGCACTGGTGCAGTTCTATGGCTATCGACCCGAACAATACAAACAAGGTAATGGTAGTATCGGGTAACGGCATTTTCTCATGCGACAATATATGGGATGAAAGCCCCGAATTCTACTTCTTTGCAAAGGGCATTGAGGAAACTGTTCCTTATGACATAATCAGTATACCCGGCGGAAAGCTTGTCAGCGTAATAGGCGACTATGACGGATTTGTACAGGATACTGCCGAGGAATACGGTATGGTACACAACAGCACGGCAGGCTCGATGTCAGGTCTTGCTGTTGCCGCAAAGGCAACCGACGTATGGGTTAAATGCGGCGGAAACGAACAAACTCCCGGTTTCTGGTATACGCTTGACGCAGGCACAACATGGGTAAATGTTTCCGAATCTCCTCTTGAAAACGGCAAGGTAGCTTATAACGGCTATGTAGGCGTTTCTGCGGACGGAAAACGATTCTTCTGGGCGCCCGGCAATGACAGCTATGTTTATTATTCCGATGATCTCGGAAAGACATGGAGCAAGAGCGATGGCGGAATCGGTGTTAAAAAGATAATATGCGATCCCGTAAATCCCGATTATGTATACGCCGCAAGCGGCAGTGCATTCTTCTACAGCTCTGACGGCGGCAAGACATTCACACAGAATATGACGCTTTCCGTATTTTCTTCGATAAGACCTGTAGTTGCACCCGGCAAGGAGGGTACTGTATATGTTCCCTCAATGGGTCTTCAGGTATCGACCGATTACGGTAAGACATTTACAAGAGTGGATACTTTAGCGGCTTGCATGGCGGTAGGTCTTGGCAAGGGTAAGACAGACAGCGATCCTTATACAATATTCGTATGGGGTAAGCCCACAAACGCTGATCCTATCGGTCTTTACTGGTCTGAGGACGAGGGCAAGACATGGAGCAGAGTAAACGACGATCAGCATCAGTTCGGCGGACCGGGCAACGGTTATTTTGTTGCGGGCGATATGAACAAATACGGCAGAGTTTACATGAGTACTGTAGGTCTGGGCGTTGTGTACGGCGATCTTGTGCAGTAAGTCGATATAACAGGATATGATAAGCGGAGCAGGTGTTAAATCTGCTCCGCTTTTTATATATATGGGGATATTATGTTGTGAAGGTGCGATGGTGGTCTTTCTTGAATGACATTGAGCCTTAAGAGGCTCTAGGTTAAGTACAATTTGTGAAATAGAAATATGTGGGTGATTGGTTGGAGGTGTTTGTGAAAGTGGAGATAATCGGTGCGGCGGGAGGGGCAAGACCCCTCTCCTACAAAAAAGCCGATACAGTCTTTGGGGAGCAAAACCATACAAGCACAAAGCACGGCGCTCTATGGTAATTGGTTAATATAGGTTGCTTTGACGGTAATGGCGGGAAATTTCGCAAGGTTAGACGATAAAATAAGCGGAGCAGATGTTAAATCTGCTCCGCTTTGTTGTATGATGATCTGTTTACTTTGCAAACCACGCTTTGATTTTTGCAAAGAGTGACTTTCTCGGCTCTTTATAAAGCTTCTGTGCCTGCTCGGCTTCTTCATAGGCACGGTCGTAGAACAGCTTGTGTACTTCAATGTGTTCTTCGCCCGGCATGGCTTTCTTATGGCGATATATGCCGTCGCTTCCCTGTACACGGGCTTTGACGTTATCCTTCAGCATTGTGTCGAATATATCTACAACCTTATCGGAAATCACCTTGTCCTTAAGAGGTACGGCAACCTCGACACGTCTTTCGGTGTTTCTTGTCATAAAGTCGGCGGAGGAAATATAAACCTTTCTACGTTCGCCGTTGCCGAATATATAGATACGGCTGTGTTCAAGGAAACGTCCTACTATCGAAATTACCGATATATTCTCGGTATATCCCGGTACGCCTGCGATAAGACAGCAGATACCTCTTATTACAAGCTCGATCTTTACTCCGTGACAGCTTGCTTCTATCAGCTTATCTATAATATCCTTGTCGGTGAGGGAGTTCATTTTAAGACCGATGTAACCGTCGTTTCCGTAGGTTATCTCGTTGTCTATCATTTCCACAATGCGTGACTTAAGGCATTTCGGAGCTACCAGCAGATTAGTACTGCTTTCAACGGTAGTGCCGAGCGACAGTGCGTTGAACACCGTGCTTGCGTCTGCGCCTATATCTTTATCCGATGTCATAAGAGTAAGGTCGGTATAAAGACGGGAGGTCTTTTCATTATAATTGCCTGTGCCTATCTGGGTGTAGTATTTGATATTGCTTCCCTGTCTGCGGGTTATGAGCAGAAGCTTTGAGTGTACCTTAAGAGCGTCAAGTCCGTAAATTATTTTTACGCCTGCCTCCTCCATCTTCTTGCTCCAGCCGATGTTGTTTTCTTCGTCAAACCTTGCGCGCAGCTCTACAAGCGCCATTACCTGCTTGCCGTTCTCGGCGGCTCTTATAAGTGCGCTTACTATCTCGCTGTTTCTTGCGACACGGTAAAGCGTTATTTTTATTGAAGAAACGTAAGGATCGTCAGCCGCTTCGTCAAGCAGGCGCAGAAAGTTCTTGAACTTGTTGTAGGGGTAGGACAGCAGAATATCGTGCTGGGAAAGCTGTGTGAACATACTTTCGTAAGGGTTTACCATGATTGAATTCTGCGGTGAAACATGATAGTAGAACAGCTCTTTTTTGCTTTCAAGCTTTTCTTCAAGTGCTGACATAAAGCCGAAGTCAAGCGGACAGCTCTGCATATATGAAAAGCTGTCGGACAGCTCAAGATATTCAAGCATACGCTTTACAAGCTCGGGGGAAGCGTCGTATGAAAACTCGGCTCTTACGGGCATGAGCTTCTTTCTCTTGCGGCAAAGCTCCTCCATTACGTTTCTGAAGTCCATGTCGTGGTCGTAAAGTGCCTCGTTTGCGTCAATGTCGGCGTTACGAGTGACACGCATTATGCAACGGTTTTCGACGTAGAAGTTCGGGAACAGCATATCAATGTAATGAAGTATGACGTCCTCTGCGAGAACATAGCGGAGCTTCATTCCCGGAAGAAAGATCACACGGGGGAAATCTCTGTCACATTCGGCGCTCATTATGCCGACAAGCTGTTTTTTCTTTTCCTCGTTTTTGCTTTTGAGCAGAGTGCCGATATATATTGCTCTGTTCTTTAAAAACGGGAAGGGGTGATTCTTATCTATTATGCCCGGTGACAGCAACGGGAGGATCTCACGTTCAAAGTACAGACGCAAGAACAATTTGTCGTCGCCCTTTAAGTCGGCAGGCTTTTTAAGCTCGGCGTATTCGCTCAGCTTTGCTGTGACCTCAGAAAAGGCACAGTCCTTGACATAGAGCAGATCTCTTACTCTGCGGGCTATTTCCTTGAGCTGTCTTGCGGCGGTCATGCCTGTCTTGTTCTCGCACTTTTTCGGCTCGACCAGATCCTGATCGTACAGTGAGCCGACACGCACCATGAAAAATTCGTCAAGGTTGCTTGTGAATATTGAGATAAACCTCATTCTCTCAAAGAGCGGAACGTTTACGTCCTGCGCTTCTTCCAGTACACGCTGATTGAATTTCAGCCAGGATAACTCTCGGTTGTCATATACATTGGTGTCTGTCATAATTACCTCTTTATTTTCGGGTTGTAAAGGGAGTGTAAAATATCCCGTAATATGAATATAACCGCCCGCTTTCACGGGCAGTTATTTTGCGTATAATTTTTACTTGTTTGCCTGCTCCAAAGACGCTCTTATAAAGTCCTTGAATAAGGGGTGCGCTCTGTTGGGGCGTGACTTAAATTCGGGGTGGAACTGAACTGCCACAAACCAAGGGTGAACACTCTTGGGAAGCTCAACTATTTCAACAAGCTTGCCATCAGGCGACTGACCTGCGATAACAAGACCGCTTTCGGTGAGCTGCTTGCGGAATACATTGTTGAACTCATAACGGTGGCGGTGTCTTTCGTAGATAAGCTCGTCGCCGTAAACCTCACGGGAGATAGTGCCTGCTTCAAGCTTGCAGGGATATAAGCCAAGACGCATTGTACCGCCCATGTCAACGTCCTTCTGATCTGGCATAAGGTCGATAACGTTCTGATCGCCGTCCTTGAACTCGCTTGAATTTGCTTCCGTAAGACCTGCAACGTGACGTGCAAACTCTATTGTAGCCATGTGCATACCGAGGCAAAGTCCGAGATAGGGCTTCTTATGCTCTCTTGCATAACGTACTGCTTCGATCTTGCCCTCGATACCTCTGTCGCCGAAGCCGCCGGGTACTAAGATACCGTCGCAGTCGTGCAGAAGCTCGTCTGCTGTTTCGGGAGTGACCTCCTCTGAGTTGATAAGCTTTATTTCAACGTGCGATTCGTTTTCAAAGCCTGCGTGGCGCAGGGATTCCATTACTGAAAGATATGCATCGGGGAGTGCAACGTACTTGCCTACAAGACCGATAACCGTATTCTTTGTAGCGTTATACTGGCGCTCGACCATGTCCTCCCATTCCTTTAAATCGGGAACACGGGGGTCAAGTCCGAGGTGTTCGCAGACAACCTTTGCAAGACCTTCCTTTTCAAGCATAAGAGGTACTTCGTAAAGAGAAGGAGCGGTAAGGTTCTGAATAACATCCTGCTTGCGGACGTTACAGAAGCTTGCAATTTTATCTGTCATTTCCTGAGGAATGTCCATCTCACTTCTGCAAACGAGAATGTCGGGCTGTATGCCGAGTGAAAGAAGCTCCTTTACGCTGTGCTGTGTGGGCTTTGTTTTCATCTCGTTGCTTCCTGTTATGAAGGGCAGGAGGGTAACGTGGATATATACTACGTTTTCTCTGCCGACATCGGAAACTACCTGACGGATAGCTTCAAGGAAGGGTGTGCTTTCAATATCGCCGACTGTACCGCCGATCTCTGTGATAACAACATCGGCTGTTGTTTCGGCTGAGTTTGCAACTCTGTATATTCTTGACTTTATTTCGTTCGTGATATGAGGGATAACCTGAACTGTACCGCCGAGATAGTCGCCGCGGCGTTCCTTATTCAATACTGTCCAGTAGATCTTACCTGTGGTAACATTGCTGTACTTTGAAAGATTCTCGTCTATGAAACGTTCATAGTGGCCGAGGTCAAGGTCGGTCTCCGCACCGTCGTCGGTAACGAAAACTTCACCGTGCTGATAGGGACTCATTGTACCCGGATCAACATTTATATATGGGTCGAATTTCTGGATCGTTACTTTGTAGCCCCTCATCTTGAGCAGTCTTCCGAGTGAAGCCGCCGTGATACCTTTTCCTAGTCCCGACACTACACCGCCGGTGACGAATACATATTTTGTAGCCATTATTTTGTTCCTTCCCTGAGCTTTTAAAGCCCGCCGTATTGATTTTATATGTCAATTTGAAAAATAAACACTACTCACTATTATAC
>CAVJKI010000016.1:0-15237 GCA_963649995.1 Sodaliphilus sp. | reverse complement strand
AAATGAGTATGATGTCCATATTTTTTTAGTGTTGCACTTGATATTATAATCTACCCTCCCCCCGTTTTTCACCCCCGTATTTTGAACATACTCCCTCTTTTCTCCCAAAATCTCGTCCAAACTCAGTTTTTTGCCCTCAACCGCTTGCAAATAGCCTCACAATGTTGTATAATGGTTAGAGTATAACTATAATGGGTCAGTAGGTTCTGCCTTAAATGGCTGAAAACGCCCCAAAGGAAAGGAATGACGGCATAATGGATATAAAGACCATTGACCATCTGTGTAATCTGAGCAAGCTCAATTATACCGATGAGGGCAAAGAGAAAGTAATGGGCGAAATGAGCGCTATCATTGAGCTTATGGACACCGTAAAGGAATTTGACGTGGTTTACGATGACACCAAGGACAACAACAGCATAAGCTACGACGAGGTAAGAAAAGACGTAGCAAAACCCTCATTCCCGACAGAGAAGCTGCTTAGCAATACCCAGCCCAGCGGCAACTGCTATGTAGTGCCTAAAATGGTAGACTGATATACTGAGCTGAAAGGAATACGGAACAATGGAGTTTAAAAAACTGACACTCGGCTCTCTGCGTGAAATGCTTGATACAAAGCAGATAAGCGCCGCAGAGCTTTGCAAAGAATACTTTGCCGACATTAAGGCGAAAAACCCCGATATACTCGGCTATATCACAGTGACCGAGGACGAAGCGCTAAACAATGCGGAAAAGGCGCAGGCGGCAATAGACAAGGGCGAATCTAAGCCCCTGACAGGCATACCGCTTGCCATAAAGGATAATATCTGCACGGACAGAATAAGAACGACCTGCGCATCAAAGATGCTTGAAAACTTCGTTCCGCCTTACGATGCAAACGTAATAGAAAAGCTGAAAGCTGAGAATTATGTACTTCTCGGCAAGACAAGCATGGACGAATTTGCAATGGGCGGCTCTACACAGACAAGCGCATTTGCAAAGACAAAGAATCCCTTTGATTTAACCCGTGTACCCGGCGGCTCAAGCGGCGGCTCTGCGGCTGTCGTATCGGCAGGAATAGCACCTGCGGCACTCGGTAGCGACACAGGCGGATCTATAAGACAGCCCGCTTCATTCTGCGGTGTTACGGGTCTTAAGCCCACCTACGGCAGAGTATCACGTTACGGTCTGGTGGCTTTCGCAAGCTCGCTTGACCAGATAGGACCTATCGCAAACAATGCGGTTGACTGCGGTACGATACTTAACGTTATCTGCGGCAAGGACAGCCGTGACGCAACAAGCGCAAACAAGCCCGCCGAGGACTTCAACGCTAAGGTCGGCAAGGATATAAAGGGCATGAAGCTAGCGCTTCCTAAGGAGTTTTTCGCTGACAGCACAGACGACGACGTAAAGAGCGCAGTTCTTGCGGCGGCAAAGAAATATGAAGAAATGGGCGCAACACTGGTTGACTGCTCGATGAAAAGCCTTAAGTACGCTGTAGCGGCTTACTACCTTGTGGCAAGTGCCGAGGCGGCTTCCAACCTTTCAAGATTCGACGGTATCAAGTACGGTCTGAGAGGCGAGGGCAGAACATTCGACGAGATGATCCGTGACAGCCGTACAAGAGGCTTCGGCGATGAGGTTAAGCGCCGTATACTTCTCGGTAACTATGCGCTTTCAAGCGGTTACTACGACGCATACTATTTAAAGGCGCTGGCACTCAAGCAGCAGATCATAAAGGAATATAACGAGATATTCGAGAATGCGGACGTCATTCTGACACCTACCGCTCCCACAGTAGCATATAAGATAGGTGAGCAGGAAACCGATCCCGTAAAGATGTATCTTGCGGATATATGCACCGTAACCGTAAACATCGCATCGCTCCCTGCAATATCGGTACCCTGCGGATATAACGCAGACGGTATGCCGATAGGTATGTCGCTTGTCGGCAGAAAGTGGGACGAGGCTACGCTGATACAGACGGCAGACGCTTTTGAAAAGACGTTTGACAGACGCTACAGCGAGGTTTGAGAAGGGACGGTAATAACACATGAAATTATATCCTACCATAGGACTTGAAATACACGCAGAGCTTCTGACAAACTCAAAGGTATTCTGCACCTGCTCGGCTGAGTTCGGCGGCGAGCCTAACTCACGCTGCTGTCCTGTCTGCTCCGGGCTTCCCGGAACACTCCCCGTGCTTAATGCAAAGGCTGTTGAGTATATCATCAAGGCAGGCTACATCTTGAACTGTGAAATATCACGCTTTACAAAATGGGACAGAAAAAACTACTTCTACCCCGACCTGCCCAAGGCGTATCAGATTTCACAGATGCCCCGTCCCGTGTGCCTCGGCGGTCACGTTGATATAACGGTTGACGGCGAGCAGAAAACCATGAGAATAAACCGTATACATCTTGAAGAAGACGCAGGCAAGCTTGTTCATGACGACATTGAACGTGTCAGCCTTGCGGACTATAACCGTTGCGGCATTCCGCTTATCGAGATAGTGACCGAGCCTGATTTCCACTCAGCCGCAGAGGTCATAGTGTTCTTTGAAAAGATAAGACTTATGCTCCAGTATGCAGGCGTATGCGACGGCAAGCTTGAACAGGGCTCAATGAGATGCGATGTTAATATTTCGCTTGCCGAAAAGGATTCAGGCAAGCTCGGAACAAGAACAGAGGTTAAGAATCTGAACTCTACAAAGGCTATACAGAGAGCCATTGAATATGAAATATACCGCCAAACAGAGCTTATTGAGAACGGCGAAAGAGTAGTACAGGAAACGCTTCATTTCAACGACGCTACGGGCGAAACAAGCTCACTGCGTTCAAAGGAGGACGCTCACGACTACCGTTACTTCCCCGATCCCGATATACCTCCGATAATCTTCACGGAGGAGGAGCTTGCAGCTATAAAGGCGGATATTCCCGAAATGCCCGAGCAGAGAGTAGCACGCTACACGGGCGAATACGGCATATCGGCGGCAGACGCAAAGGTACTGACAGATTCAAAGCGTGTCAGCGACCTGTTTGAAAATGCGGTAAAGGCATATAATAACCCCAAGCCTATCGGCACGTTCATAGTGGTTGAGCTTATGAGAAGAATAAATCTCGGAGAGCTTGACCTTGACAATATGAAGTTCACGGCAGAGGATCTCGCAAAGCTTATAGAGCTTGCGGAAACAAACGAGATCTCAAAGGATAACAGAAAGATAATCCTGCGTGAAATGATCGAATCGGGCAAGAAGCCCGAAACTATCGCCGAGGAACAGCAGTTATGGATAAAGGAAGACAACGAGCTGCTTGAAAAGACGATAAACGGCATAATGGAGACTAACCCCAAGGCTGTTGAACAGTACAGAAGCGGCGAAACAAAGGTATTCGGCTTCCTTATGGGACAGTGCAACAAGGCACTCAAGGGTGCGGCATCACCCGCAAGTATAAAGGCAATGCTTGAAGAAAAGCTCAAGGGCTGATTATAAAGAAAGAAAGGCAAGAAAGAAATGTTTTTAGAGAACAAGTACCGCACGCACACCTGCGAAATGCTGAGCGAAAACGACATCGGCAAGACCGTCCGTGTTGCAGGCTGGGTAGAGAACATCCGCGACCACGGAGGAATCAAGTTCATAGATCTGCGTGACCATTACGGTTATGTACAGATCACATTCCAGAAGAACGAGGGACTGCTGGAGGGCGTAAACAAGGAGTGTGCCGTTACAATAGGCGGTACGGTAATAAAGAGAGCTGAGGGTACTTATAACGACAAGATCGCTACAGGTACTATCGAGATAGTTGCCGAGAGCCTTGAAGTGCTTGGTAAGGTAACTGTTGACCAGCTCCCGTTTGAAGTTCCCACTTCTACGGAAACAAAGGAAGATATACGCTTAAAGTACCGTTATCTTGACCTGCGTAACAAGAAAATGCACAACAACATTGTACTGCGTTCACAGGTCATCTCATTCCTGCGCAGTAAGATGACGGAGATGGGCTTCCTTGAAATACAGACACCTATCCTTTCCACAAGCTCACCTGAGGGTGCAAGAGATTATCTTATCCCCAGCCGTAAGCACCACGGAAAGTTCTACGCTCTGCCCCAGGCACCGCAGATATTCAAGCAGTTACTTATGGTGTCGGGCTTTGATAAGTATTTCCAGATAGCTCCCTGCTTCCGTGATGAGGACGCAAGAGCAGACCGTTCACCCGGTGAGTTCTATCAGCTCGACTTTGAAATGGCATTTGCAACACAGGAAGATGTATTTGCAAACGCAGAAGAAGTTTTATCCGCAGTATTTGAGAAGTTCGGCGGTAAGCCCGTATCTCCCGCACCCTTCAAGCGTATCCCCTACGCTGAGTCAATGCTGAAATACGGTACAGATAAGCCCGACCTTCGTAACCCCCTTATCATAACAGAGCTGTCCGACTTATTTGTTGACAGCGACTTCAAGCCTTTTGCAAACAAGTGCGTAAGAGGTATCAGAGTTCCCGGTATGGCTAGTCAGTCAAAGGGCTTCTTTGAGAAGATGGAAGCATTCGCTAAGGAGATCGGCATGAAGGGTCTCGGCTATGTAAAGGTAGACGATAGCTTCAAGTACCTCGGTCCTATTGACAAGTTCTTAAACGATGAACAGAGAGAGGAACTGAAGAACAGATGCGCTCTTGAAGTCGGCGATGTTCTTTACTTCATTGCAGACAACAAGAAGATGGCTCCCAAGTTTGCAGGTCAGATCCGTACAGAAGTTGCAAAGCGCATGAATATGATAGATTACGACAGATACGAAATGTGCTTTATTGTTGACTTCCCGATGTACGAGGAGGACGAGGAAACAGGCAAGACTATATTCACACATAACCCGTTCTCAATGCCGCAGGGAGGTCTTGAGGCGCTTAAGACAAAGAATCCTCTTGATATACTTGCATATCAGTATGATATTGTTTGCAACGGTGTTGAGCTTTCAAGTGGCGCAGTAAGAAACCACGACCTTGAGATAATGATAAAGGCGTTTGAAATTGCAGGCTATACAGAGCAGGATGTTGCCGAGAAGTTCGGCGCACTCTACAACGCATTCCAGTACGGCGCTCCGCCCCATGCAGGTATGGCTCCCGGTGTTGACCGTATGATAATGCTTCTCACAGGCGACGAGAGCATAAGAGAGGTTATCGCATTCCCGATGAACTCAAATGCTCAGGATCTTCTGCTCGGCGCACCCACAGAGGTTACAGAACAGCAGCTCCGTGAAGTACACATAAAGGTACGTCAGAAGCCCACCGTCTAAGGTGGCAACGCCACCTGTAATTCCGCCTTTTGAAATGATGTTGTTTTGTTTAACGTGGCTAAACGGCGGAAATAAACGGTAGTGTAAATTTTATAGATGAATTACGGCAGGTGTGCGAGAGCGTATCTGCCGTTTTGCGTTGTAAACATCATACATTTTAATCATAATTCAACTTTTCACTGAGCCTTGTCATGTTTATAATTGATATAAACTTTCACAAACCTTTTGTCCTGCCCCATGTCCCTTGCCTATTAATGAACGCTCTGAAGTTTTGACGATATTAATAGTATATTAAAGCTGTGAACAAATATAGTTCGCAGCTTTTTTTCCGTGAAAAACCAAATCCCATCATGTATAATAAACTCATGCGGTGGGGAAAAATCCCCAAAGCATATAAAGGCACTTTCAGCAAACCAGCTTCATATTTTAAGAATATATACAGTGCCTTGCAGAGTTGAAAGGCAATACGGCAATGGGGTTCAATACGCCCGTGCTTGCCGTACACCGCCTGTTAAAGACGCAGACAGCAGAAATCTTACACCCTGTGTTTTTTACACTGATATTGCCGACCTAACGGCGTCCGCCTTAAGGCAGATCACATCACGGTGCAAGTCCGTGTCCCCAATTTATAATTGCGTCTTGTTATATGACAGCACCCAGATCATTCCCATCGCATCTTTATGGGGCGTTGTTTTTTACTTTTAAGGAAAGGAGAGCAGAGATATGCTTGAGATCAAGGGAAAAAACAATACCGCAATATGCTACGCAAAAGTAATTGAGGACGAAGCGATAGAACAGATACGCAGAATGTGCGACTACGAGTTCACCGCAGGCTCAAAAATCAGAATAATGCCCGACGTACACGCAGGCAAGGGCTGTACTATCGGCACGACAATGACGATAACCGATAAAGCTGTACCCAATGTCGTAGGCGTGGACATCGGCTGCGGAATGTACACCGTAGAACTCGGAAAGTCGGGAATCGACCTTAGCAGGATAGATGAAGCGGCACACTACATACCGAGCGGAAGAAACGTATGGTACGGACGTGACGAGCATTTTGATCTTACGGGACTTCGCTGCTACAGACATCTGGAGCAGACAAAACGGCTTGAAAGAAGCCTCGGCACACTCGGCGGCGGTAATCACTTTATTGAGATTGACGTTTCCTCAGACGGCAACAAGTACCTTGTTATCCATTCGGGCAGCCGTAACTTAGGTAAGCAGGTAGCTGAGTATTATCAGAACCTTGCAATCGAGCTTGCGTCCGGTAAGGGCGAGCTTTTTGAGAAGAAAGCCGAGCTTATAAAGACATATAAGGAGCAGGGCAGACGCACCGAAATCCAGTCCGCATTAAAGACAATGGAAAAGGAGTGGCAGGCGAAAGTCCCCGATACACCGGCAGATCTCTGCTATCTTTATGATAATTACCTCGATGATTATCTTTATGATGTCGAGATATGTCAGCGCTTCGCAAAGCGCAACCGTGAGCGTATGGCTGAGATAATCCTTGACAGATGCGGTCTTACCGCCGTGTCGGCGTTCCATACGATACACAATTATATCGATACAAAGGAGCGCATACTCCGCAAGGGCGCAATTTCCGCAAAGAAAGGCGAGCTTGTGCTTATCCCTATAAACATGAGGGACGGAAGCGTGCTTGCAAGAGGAAAGGGAAATCCCGACTGGAACTATTCCGCACCGCACGGTGCAGGCAGGATCATGTCCAGAACAAAGGCTAAGGAAACGCTTGATATAGAGCAGTATAAGAAAAGCATGGAGGGCATATACACGACCTCTGTCAACAATTCCACCCTTGACGAAGCGCCCATGGCGTATAAGTCGCTGTCGGATATTATTGACGTGATAAGAGAGTCGGTAGATGTTATCGAAGTGCTGAAACCCATATATAATTTCAAGGCGTGTGAGTAACCTGCTCTGCGCCGCAGAGGAGGAAATCATAATGTTGAATTATTTGAAAGAAGAAGCAAATATGACCTTGACCGAAAACGGCGCAATGACCTACATAAGCACAAAATCAAACTGCCTTGACCTGTTTGGAACTATCGGCGCTGTCCGCAAGTCGCCCGAAAACAATATAATCAGCCGCTTTGTAAAAGCGTATGCCGAGGATAAAGACCTTGCACTGAAAACGCTTTTCTTTGCCCGTGATGCCCGTGAGGGTCTTGGCGAGCGCAGAGTATTCCGCATAATACTGAATTACCTTGCAAAGACCGAGCCTTCCGTTGTCCGCAAAAATATAGATTATATAGCCGAGTACGGCAGATATGACGATCTGCTGTGCCTTATCGGCACACCCTGCGAAAAGGACGTTATACATCTTATTGACGCTCAGCTGAAAAAGGACATTGCGTCTGACGGCAGTGTGTCACTTCTTGCAAAGTGGCTTCCGTCGGTAAATGCCTCAAATAAGGAAACCGTCAGAACGGCAAAATATTTGGCACGTTGCCTCGACATGACTGAGCCGCAGTACCGCAAAACGGTTGTAGCGCTCAGAAAAAAGCTTGATATACTTGAAAACCGTCTGCGTGTAATGGACTATACGTTTGACTATTCAAAACAGCCTGCTCTTGCTATGCTCAAATACCGCAGTGCGTTCTTTGATAACGATTTTGACCGCTACTGCAAGTATCTTGACAACGTAAAGCAAGGCAACGCAAAAATGCACACAGGCACGCTCACACCGTATGATATTATTGCTCCCTGCTTCAGTTGGCGTACAGTAAGCGAAATGACCGCAGAGGAGCGCAATGCAATAGACGTAACCTGGAATGAGCTTGAAGATTTCGGCGGCAATGAAAATGCGCTTGCTGTAATCGACGGCTCGGGTTCGATGTATACGAGCGCAATAGCGGTTGCGCTGTCGCTCGGAATATATTTTGCCGAGCGGAACAAAGGCAAATTCCGCAATCATTTCATCACTTTCTCGGAAAGACCTCAGCTTGTCGAGATAAAGGGCAGGGATATTGTCGAAAAGGTAAGATATTGCTGTCAGTATGGTGAAATCGCCAACACGAATATAGCGGGCGTTTTCAATCTGATACTGAAAACCGCCGTTAAATACAGCCTGCCGCAGGAGGAGCTTCCCAAGCGCCTGTACATAATATCCGATATGGAATTTGACGAATGTGCCGAAAACGCCGATGCCGTAAATTTTGAACACGCAAGGAAAAAGTACGCCGAAAAAGGTTATACGCTTCCTGAAATCGTGTTCTGGAATGTCGAAAGCAGACAAGAACAACAGCCCGTTACGGTAAACGATAACGGCGTTGCATTGGTTTCGGGTCGTTCGCCCCGCCTGTTTTCAATGATGGCAAGCGGCGAGCTGAATCCCTATAAGGTTATGCTCAATGTGTTGCTGTCAGAGCGTTACGCTCCCATCAGTGCATAGCCCCTATAAAAAATCCGTGCGTAATACCCGCACGGATTTTTTGCTGTAAATAAACAGCAGTATCGGAAATCTGAATCCGATACTGCTGTCTGAGGGAAAAGAACTCCGCCACCGTATGAATGGCGGGAAGAAAAAACAACTGTAAGGAGTTGTTTAGGTCGTTATTATTCTTCTACTTCTGTAGATGAGCCAACTTCCATTGTACCCTTCTTCATAACGTATTCGTAATCGTTGCCGTCTTCGCCCTTAACCTTGAATGTGAGCTTGTCGTTATCATAAGTAACGCTCATCTGGATTTCGTCTGTGCTGCCAACCTTCATTACTTCTGCACCGTTGCTCTTGTACTGTACATTGTGTTCTTCTGTTGCGGCTGTAGACTTGATTATAACCTTGTCATCTGTGAATGTCCATACAGAAGCGAAAGCTGATTCGTCAACGCCGAGCTTAGCTGCATAGTCTGCTACTGTTTCGCCTGCGATCTTTTCGTAGATCCAGTCGCCCTTCATCTTGTCCTTAGCTGAGCCTGAGCAAGCTGCGAGAGCCATTACCATTACTGCTGCCATTGCAAGTGCAACGACTGATTTAATTACCTTCTTCATAAATTATTCCTTTCATAGCGGTCTTGCCGCCTCTGATTATGTTATATGTCGTTCTTTTTTCAGCGACCTTAGCAATTATAGCTATTTATGTAATTCGATTCAATTGTTTGGCTTTAATCGGTCATTTTCGGGCGTTAATCGGTCTTAACCTCCGAAGAAGCTTGCTATATTGAAGCCTGTCGGCATAGGAAGCGTAAACATATAAACCGTTGCAATGATGAAAGCTGCCAGTGCTATCGCTACGACCGCATATTTGTTTGCTTTGTGATTGAATGATCCAGCTACACCGAGCAAGAACAGTACAACGCTGTAGATAACCGTAACCAGACCGAATGCGTCGCCGTGTGAGTTGTCCTTCTGACCCTGTTCAAGTACCTCTTGCGACTGTGCAAGAAGCTCGTTGGCATTGGTGAAATAGCTGTCGACATATTCCTCGTCAAAGAAAGGTGAAGTTGTGCTGTTTTCCTTGTTCAGCCACGCAAGTATGGTTGCATGAGGATCATCACTGGAATTATCGTTTATATCCCAGTCTATCTTTGCCGCCATAGTTTCGCTTACGTTTTCCGTAAGCTTGTAGAACAGCTGATTGCACAGCTTTGCAAGCTCGGTTTGATCATTCTTCTCCTGTGCGAATAATATTTCAATCTGTAATGAGCTTATATCGTTCCACAGAATCATATCCTGATTCATCTGCTGTACGCCTGCATTGTATTCCGAGTTGCCCTCAGACGCTAAGTTATTGCTGGTTGCGTAGTTTGTAGCCTGATTACCGCCGTGCAGCGAGCCGATCCAGCTTGCCCATGCAGTAAGCAGTGCGGTCACACCCAACATGATTACTATAATAAGCTCGGTTATCTTGTCCATATCGGGCTTTTTCTTTGCGGCAGTATTCGCCGTCTTGTTTTCATTTTCCATAAAAACCTCCTGAATAATCAAAATACACTCAGCATTATATCAGTATTACTTCAACAGGACAATAATTTGGCGTAAATCGGCATAAATCGGGCTTGAAAATGCAATTTCAACAAGAATTTTATTGCACATAAAGCTAAAATATAGTATAATTGGAACAGAATAAAAACAACACGGCTGATGCCGCATTTGCCGAAAGGTATAAAGGTACATACAAAAATGGATTTGAAAATCGCAATTACCGACGACCTCAATTCCGAGCGTGAAAAGCTGTCCTCGGCTATAGTCGCACCGTTTGAAAAAGTCGGACTGGGAATCAGAAGCATAGATGAGTACACAAGCGGAGAATCGCTGTTGAAGCAGTTTTCGGCAGGAAAATACGACCTTATTTTTCTGGACATATACATGGACGGAATGAGCGGAGTTGAAACCGCAAAACGCATAAGAGTGATAGATAAGAATGTAATGCTGGTATTCGTCACCACGAGTAATGAATTTGCAAGCGAAAGCTATGCGGTAAAAGCAAATTTTTATATGTTAAAGCCCGTCCGCCCGGACAGCATAAAACAGCTTGCGGAAACCATAGCACAGCAGGTGCAGAATATACGCAGTGTGGTAGCTCTCCCCGACGGTACGGTAATACCGCTTGCGTCGCTTGTATACACCTCCTGTGCAGGTCATTATGTAAACGTATTTCTGGTAGGAAGCGCACCGCTTAAGATCCGCACGACGCATAAGATAATGGAGAAAACGCTTGCAGAATGCGACGGTATAATATCCTGTAACAAGGGTGTGCTTGTATCTCTTGCAAACGTCGCCCGCCTTGACGGTGAAAATTTCTGTATGATAAACGGGGATACCGTGCCGATAAGCCGCCGTAAAATGGCGCAGATAAAAAACAACTATACCCGCTTTGTGCTTGACCGTATTCACGGCGAGTTTGAGAAAGAGCAGAGGTGCTGACATGACGGATAAATTCATTCTGAGGCGCTTTCCTGCCTTACGCTCGTACCTGCAACGGCGCTCTGCTTCTTCACTATGAAGGACAGGCTGAAATATCCTCTGAAAAAAGTTCTGACGCTGTTCCTCGGCATACTCATAACAATAATCGCACTTGTTTCATGCGCGGCGGCACTGCTTCCCGCAAATCCCACAACAGTATTCTATATCCTGCTGATACCTGTGTTCTTTGCGTACAGGGTAACGGTCGATACAGACCTTATCAAGTGCTTTGCAACATTCCTGCTGTCATATACAGTCATGAGCTTCGGCAAGAATTACGCTATAATGTTTGATGCGATCATACACCCCCAGCTCGGCACACCGACATTCAGTACGGACGGCGAGCTTATCCAGCTCTGTATATCGTGTGCCATGGCGTTGCTTTTTGCATACCCTGTGCTTAAATACAGCTCTCATCTTATAAATGAATTGCCCTATACGAGAGTATGGCTGATTTCTATAGTTATGTTGCTGATGTTTATCGGCTTCAATTTTGCAGTACAGCCTGTCCACTATCAGACACTTTACTTAAACCGTGTTTTCATTGTCTATATTATGCTCACTACGCTGATGCTCCTTATGCTGATTATGACGTACATGGTTTTTTATTTCATTTCTTCCGCACTTTTAAAGGCGGGACGTGACAGAGAACACATGAGAGTGCTTGAAATGCAGAAGAAGCAGTACGACTCACAGCAGAAGTACCTTGAGGACACCTCCCGTATCCGTCATGACTTCAAGCATTCGATAGTTGCAATAAAACCCCTTGCCGATGACGGAGATATTGAGGAGCTTAAAAGCTATCTCGATAACTACATAGAGACACTTCCGAGCAAGGAGCCGTCACGCTATTGCGGAAACTATGCTCTTAATGCGTTACTTTGCCACTTTGACGAGTAGGCGCAGGAACACGGTATCACGCTGAGATTGCGTATGGATATTGACAGTAACCCGATTCCCTTATCTGACGATGAGCTTTGCTGTATAGTCGGCAACATACTTGAAAACGCAGTAAACGCAAGCCTTGTAATAGAGGAGAACGAACGCAGTATATCGCTTTCCGTAAAGGCGGACGATGCGTCAGGCAACCTCTATATCGTGGTGGAAAACAATTTTAACGGCAAATTGCGTTATGACGGCACGCATTACTACTCCACAACCAAGGGCGGCGACGGCATAGGACTTGAATCAGTGCCGTTCACAGCGGAAAAGCACGGTGGAATGGCAAGCTTTTATCATAAGGATAATGTATTCTGCTCCGACGTTGTTATACCGCTCAAATAAAAACCGATATATACAAATACCCCCGTTCGTTTCCGAACGGGGGTACATTATTTATTATCCGATTTTCAGCTTAAAGCTCGATTACAATATCATTTTCAGCCTTTAAAATGCTGTCAAGGATAAGCTTGCCTTCGATCTTTTCGCCGTTTACAGTAACGCTCTTAACGCCGTGTTCACTGCCATTGGGATTCTTTACGGTAACATTCAGCTTCTTGCCTCTGAATGTTTTCTTCATTGTGTATTCCTTCCATTCTGAGGGGATAGAAGGATCAATTACAATACCCTTTGTTTCGGGGTTAAGACCGAGGATACCCTCTGTTGTACCTACCATTACAGTAGATGCAGTACCTGTCAGCCAGTGTACGTGCGCACGACCTGCGAACGGGCTGTCCTTACCCTCAACGAACTGACCGTATACATAGGGCTCAAGAACTCTGTGTTCTGCATTTTCGTTGTAGGTTGCGGGAGCTGCTTCCTTCCAGTACTTATATGCACGGTTGCCGTGGCCGAGCTTTGACTCTGCGAGTATCAGCCAACCCTGAGGCTGTGAGAAGATACCAGCGTTTTCCTTTGTGCATTTGTTGAAGCACTGCATAAGAGCGCCGTCAAAGCCATGCTTAACATAAGGAGGATACATAACCATAGCGCCGTAAGGAGTATTAAGCTCTCTTTCTACGCTGTCCATAGCCTTTTCAGCCTGTTCCTTGCTTGCAAAGCCGGAGATGACTGACCATGACTGGGGGTTGAGCCACATTGAAGCTTCGGGATCTGTTCTCTGACCGATAACAGTGCCGTCTTCCTTGTAGCCTCTGATCCATCTGTCCTCGTTCCAGCAAGCTGAAAGGATCTCATCAAGCT
This sequence comes from Sodaliphilus sp., assembly GCA_963649995.1. GTDB lineage: Bacteria > Bacillota > Clostridia > Oscillospirales > Ruminococcaceae > Ruminiclostridium_E. The sequence goes on along the minus strand of CAVJKI010000016.1, from coordinate 1,913 downwards.
TAGCCTTGATTTCGTCAAGGTACTTAGCGTACTCTGTATCGTTCTTTTCAAGAGCGTATGTCTTTAAGATCTTTATAGCGTAAACGAGCTGGAATGCTACGAATGTAGATTCGCCCTTCTTACCAAGACGCAGACAGTCGTTCCAGTCAGCGTGAAGACCTGCGGGCATACCGTGGTTGCCGAGGTGGTTCATCGAGAAGTCGATAGCTCTCTTTAAGTGGTCGTATACCGTTCCTGATTCGCCGTCGTTGGCATAAGAGATAACCTCGTCAAGGAATGCGTGGTCGCCGCTTTCGGAGATGTATTTGTAAACTGTCGGGAACAGCCACAGAGCGTCATCTGCACGGTATGAGGGGTGACCTGTCTGCTTAGCGTATACGCTGTTTTCGTCGTTTTCATCGGGGTGATTTTCCTGACCTGCCTTGTGGTCGTACTTAACAAGGGGCAGACCTGCGCCGTTTGTAACCTGAGCTGAGAGCATGAATACGATCTGCTTCTTAGCCATTTCGGGAGCAAGGTGGATAACGCCCTGAATATCCTGTACGGTATCACGGTAGCCGAAGCCGTTTCTCAGACCGCAATACTGGAATGATGCGGCTCTTGACCAGATGAATGTGATGAAGCAGTTGTATGCGTTCCATACATTAACCATGTTGTTAAAGTCAGCGTCGGGAGTATTTACCTGGAGGTTGTCGAGCTTTGAATGCCAGTAGTTCTTGAGTTCTGTGAGGTCAGCCTCTACAGCGCCGTCCTTTTCGTACTTTGCAATGATAGCCTCAATCTCAGCCTCTGTCTTCTGACCGCCGAGAACGTAAGTAAGTACCTTTGTTTCGCCGGGCTGGAGAACAATGTCGCTCTGGAGCGCACCGCATGAGTTTGTGTTGTAGTTTAAGTCGCCCTTAAGACCTTCTTCAATGCCCTTGGGGTTATTGTATGTTCTGTATGAGCCTACGAAAGCGTCACGGTCGCCGCAGTAAGCGTCAACCTTTGCAGAAGCAAGACCCAAGAAACGTCCGCTGTTGGGGTTGTATATCTCATTCTGCATCTGGTGGATATACTTGTTCTTGAAGTATGTTCTTGTGATGAACAGGGTGTACTGGAGGTTGACCTGATCCTGCTCGTAGTTGGGATCGTTAACGAACTCGCAGTAGCCTGTAACGCTGAGCTTACGGGGCTTTGTATCGTTGTTTGTTACCTTTGCAGCCCATACCTCATAAGTAGCGTCCATGGGAACATAATAAGTAACCTCAGACTTGATGTTCTTGTACTCTGATGTTATCACAGAGTAAGCTGTACCGTGACGGCACTCGCTCTTGTAACTGTCTAAAGGCTTGCATACGGGCGCCCATGATGCCGACCAGAAGTCGCCGTCCTCGGTATCCTTGATATATACATATCTGCCGGGCTGGTCGTTGGGAACAGCGTTGAAGCGGTAACGGATAACACGTCCGTTTGCGCCTGACTTAACGAAGCTGTAGCCGCCTGCGTTGTTTGAAATGATAGCACCGTATTCGGGTGAGCCTAAGTAGTTAGCCCAAGCCGAGGGAGTATCGGGTCTTGTGATGACATATTCCTTGTTTTCAAGGTCAAAATGTCCGTAGTTCATTGGAAAGTCCTCCTTGATATTGTATTCCCCGTAAACAAGCTGTTTCACGGGTTTTTATTTTCTTTGCGTAACTTCATTATATCAGTAAATCGTTTTCATTTCAAGGGCGGTATTATGCACAAATTTAGAATAGCTTTTTTGTGCAGTATTGCTATAGTACCAAAACAAAATCTATCATGCTTTTCAACGGGCAAAACTCAAAAAATTCCGCATAAATCCCCATTTTACAGTATTTTAACATTGATTTTACTCTGCTAAAGTAGTATAATTAGTCGAAGAAAAGAAAAAAGGACAAAAGACAAGAGGT
>CAVJKI010000015.1:0-15555 GCA_963649995.1 Sodaliphilus sp. | reverse complement strand
GTATAGCAATACCCGCTACACTGATAATAGTAATACAAACGATTCTGCTGATGATAGGAATAGGTCATGGCGGAGAGGGCGTTGAGTTCAGCGATACAAGCGGAATTGACGGACTTGACGTTCCCGATGTTTCCGATATTCCGACCGATGCACCCGATATTCCGGGAGCGCACGCCATAGACGGATGCGACCATACTGCAATAGGCGACGGCTCGAATCCGTCGGACTTCGGCACAATGCAGTTGTTCACATTGCAGGGAATTATGACATTCCTCTGCGTGTTCGGCTGGGCAGGTGTGATCTGCACCTCGTTCGGACTTCACATAGCGGCATCTATAGTAATAGCGTTAGTTCTTGGTTTCCTCGCAATGCTCGGTGTTGCAAAGGTACTTCAGCTTACAAAGAAGCTGACGCAGGACGGAAGCCTTGATGTCCGCAGACTGCTCGGAGAAAAGGGCAGGGTATATATCCCCATTCCCGCAAATGAAAGCGGAGAGGGAAAGGTGACAATAGCGGCAGGAGAGCGTTTCATTGAGCTTTCCGCAGTCACCGACGGAAACGAAGCAATCCCCACGGGAACGCAGGTACGCATAATAGATGTACGCGGCGATGTCGTGGCGGTTGAAAAAGATACATAAGCAATTTTTTCAAAGTAACAGGAGGAAATATTCATGCAGCCCGAAATTTTAATTGCAATATGCGTGGCGGTAATCATCGTATTCGCATTATTAATGGGTATCTTATCAAGGTACCGCAAGTGTCCCTCGGACAAGATACTTGTTATCTACGGTAAAGTCGGAAATGACAAGAACGGTCAGGCAAGAAGTGCAAAGTGTGTACACGGCGGTGCGGCATTTATCATGCCTATTATCCAGTCATATCAGTTCATGGACTTAACGCCTATATCAATAAACGTTGACCTTAAGAACGCACTTTCCAAGCAGAATATCCGTGTTGACGTTCCCTCAAGATTCACAGTAGGTATCTCAACCGAGTCGGGCATAATGCAGAATGCCGCAGAGCGTCTGCTCGGACTTAAGATGAACGAGATACAGGAGCTTGCAAAGGATATTATTTTCGGTCAGTTACGTCTTGTAGTTGCTACAATGGAGATTGAGGAAATCAACAACGACCGTGATAAGTTCCTTGTTGCAGTATCAAATAACGTTGAGATCGAGCTTAAAAAGATAGGCTTACGTCTTATCAACGTTAACGTAACCGATATTAATGATGAGTCGGGATATATTGACGCACTCGGTAAAGAGGCTGCCGCAAAGGCAATCAACGACGCCAAGAAATCAGTTGCCGAAAAGGACCGTGACGGTGAGATCGGTCAGGCTAATGCACAGCGTGACCAGCGTATTCAGGTCGCAGCCGCAAATGCTCTTGCTATAAAGGGTGAGAACGAATCCAAGATCGAGGTTGCACAGTCTGAGGCGTTAAGACGTGAAAAGGAAGCGGAATCAATGCGTCTTGCTACAGCCGCAGAAGCAGTTCAGGCGGCAAAGGCAAAAGAAGAAGCCTATATTGCACAACAGCAGGCAGAGCAGACCCGTGCCGCACTGGAAACGGCTACTCAGCAGGCAGATATAATCGTTAAGGCTAAAATAGCCAAGGAGCAGGCAGAGATCGAAGCTGAGGCAAAGGCTGAGGTTGCACGCCGTACCGCAAAGGGTGAAGCCGATGCTCTTTATGCTAAGATGGAAGCACAGGCACGAGGCGCTCAGGAAATACTCATTAAGCAGGCTGACGGTATGAGAGAGCTTGTCAATGCCGCAGGCGGCAATGCCGACAGCGCAATCAAGCTGATCCTTGCAAACAACATGGAAGAACTGATGAAGATTCAGGTAGAAGCTATCAAGAATATCAAGATAGACAAGGTAACTGTCTGGGACGGCGGCTCAAAGGGCGAAAACGGCAAGACAGCTACAGCCGATTTTATAAGCGGTATCATGAAGTCAGTGCCTCCCATGGGTGAAATGTTCAATCAGGCAGGCATGGAGCTTCCTAAGTTCTTAGGCGAAAAGATAGACGATAATAAGACGCTTGACAGCTGATAAAAAAGAATGAATATAGTGTACAGCACCGCCGTTTTTACGGCGGTGTTCGTTTTTTGAAAAAAGTCTGATTGCCGACTGAGATAAATCAGACGGTTGAGTACAGCTCTGAGGCGGTAAAGATGTCGGACAGGAGCAAAAGCAAGCCTGCAATATTCAACCGTGCAGGTGCAAAAAACGGCTCTGTAAAAGAAATATTCGGCAGTCTAAAAACAACTTTCGGCAGGACAAAATATTTTTTCAAAAACCACTTGATTTTTGTAAATTTATATGTTAGAATAAACGACAGGTAAACGATTACACGGAAGCGAGGATAAGTCGGCGGTGCATTGAAATTCCTGTACCGAAAAAGGCTTCGGACCTGCGTAAAAAGGTGTTGCTGAGCTTGTCGGTGAGTGTGACCGTGTTACTGCAACGGTCGGGGGAAAATCCCGTATGAAAAGTAAATTTTGGCGGAATTACGACCGCCTTTTATGTGAAAGGAAAGGTATAATCTATGAAGTATTCAGACGGTTTCTGGATGAACAAGTCGGGTTACGACGTAAACTACGCTACTCAGATCTATGAGGTAAAGGCTACTGAAAACTCGATAACGGTATATGCCACTAACCAGTGGATTGGCAACAGAGGTATGACGCTTGGCGGTCCTGTTCTTGAGATCACCTTTACATCTACACTTGCCGATTCAATCAAGGTAACGATCGAGCATTACAAGGGTGCCGCAAAGAAGGGTCCTGACTTTACATTATATGAGGACGCAAACTTTAAGCCCGTTATAACCGAGAAGGACGAGTACTGGGAGCTTGTTTCAAACAAGACATCGGTAAGAATCGGCAAGGCAGGCGGCGCATGGGACATCAAGTACTTCTATGACGGAAAGCTCCTTACAAAGGAAGGCTGGAGAACAACTTCATATATTGAAGAACAGCCCTGGCTTACAGATTACCGTATGGAAGGCACAAAGGCTGAACGCTTCTACGCTCACGCATCTACAGATGAGCCTGCAAGAATAAGAGAAATGCTCAATATCTCCGTAGGCGAGTACATCTACGGCTTCGGCGAGAAGTTCTCTACATTCGTAAAGAACGGTCAGACAGTAGAAGTATGGAACAATGACGGCGGTACTTGCTCAGAGCAGACATATAAGTCAATTCCTTTCTATGTATCCTCAAGAAACTACGGTGTATTCGTAAATCACCCCGAGAACGTTACATTTGAAGTAGCAAGCGAAACAGTTTCAAAGGTTGCTTTCTCCGTTCAGGGTGAGAGAATGGAATACTTCGTAATGGGCGGTAAGACAATAGCTGACGTACTCGGCGTTTACACAACACTGACAGGTAAGCCTGCACTTCCTCCCGCATATACATTCGGTCTGTGGCTGACAACATCATTCACCACAAACTATGACGAAGAAACAGTTTCATTCTTCATAGACGAAATGGCAAGACGTGATATTCCTCTTGAGGTATTCCACTTCGACTGCTTCTGGATGAAGGAATTCAACTGGTGCGACTTCACATGGGATAAGAGAATGTTCCCCGATCCCAAGGCTATGCTCACACGTCTTAAGGAAAAGAAGGTTGAGATCTGCGTATGGATCAACCCCTATATCGCTCAGCAGTCATCTCTGTTTGACGAGGGCATGAAGAACGGCTACTTTATCAAGAAGACTGACGGCGGCGTATTCCAGTGCGATATGTGGCAGCCCGGTATGGCAATCGTAGACTTTACAAATCCTGAGGCTTGCAAGTGGTACAAGTCAAAGCTGAGAGTACTTTGCGAGATGGGCGTTGACGCATTCAAGACAGACTTCGGCGAGAGAATCCCCACAGCAGGCGTTGTATACAGCGACGGCTCGGATCCTTACAGAATGCACAACTACTACACATACCTCTACAACAAGTGTGTATTTGAGGTACTTGAAGAATACTACGGCAAGGACAAGGCTTGTCTGTTCGCACGTTCCGCAACAGTCGGCGGTCAGCAGTTCCCCGTACACTGGGGCGGCGACTGCTTCAGCCAGTACGAATCAATGGCTGAAACACTCCGCGGCGGTCTTTCACTCTGCTTATCGGGCTTCGGCTATTTCAGTCACGATATTTCGGGCTTTGAGGCTACAGGCTCACCCGACTTATACAAGAGATGGTCTGCATTCGGTCTTATGTCCTCACATTCAAGACTTCACGGCAACAGCTCGTACAGAGTACCGTGGAACTTTGATGAAGAAGCCTGCGACGTTCTCCGCCACTTCACAAAGCTCAAGGGTCGCTTAATGCCTTACCTGTTCGCAAACGCAGTAAAGGCTCACGAAAAGGGCGTTCCCATGATGAGAGCCATGGTTATGGAATACAGCGATGATCCTGCCTGCTTACCTCTTGACAGACAGTATATGTTCGGTGATAACCTGCTTATCGCTCCCGTATTCAATGAAGAAGGTACGGCTCAGTTCTATCTGCCCAAGGGCAAGTGGACAGATATTCAGACGGGCGAGGTTCTTGAAGGCGGTAACTGGTACGACAAGAAGTACGACTACTTCTCAATGGGTATGTATGCTAAACCCAACAGCATCATTGCTTACGGTAACTTCGAGCGTAACTTTGCTTATGACTATGTAGAGGGCGCAAAGCTTGTTATCTATCAGCTTGAGGACGGCAAGAATACTCAGTGCAAGATATACGACAAGGAAGCTAAGCTTGAGCTTACTGTTATGGCTGAGAGAAACGGCGACACGATCACTGTTACTCATACGGCTACAGACAAGCACTTCACTGTTGAAAGCGCAGAGGGCTTAAAGGTAGTTATCAACAAGTAACGGCATTTATATCTCGAATATCCCTGTATCTTACGATATGGGGATATTTTTATGCTTGACACAGGGAAAAAAGAGTTTTATAATAGTTACATGAGACTAACGGATAGTATCTTATTTTTGAGGAATGCTATCCGTTAAAGCTATTTATAACGGAGGACAACAAAATGGATATAAAGATGCTCAGCGAATATGCAAAGCTTATGGTAAAGGCAGGCGTAAATGTTCAGAAAGGACAGAAGGTGCGTCTTTACACCGAGGTCGACCAGCATGAATTGGCAACGCTTGTAGCAAAGGAATGTTACAATGCGGGTGCAAGCTATGTTGAAATGTTCTGGAGCTGCGGAGCTATTGACAGACTGCACTATGAAAATGCTTCTGTTGAAACACTCGGTACGGTACTCCCGTGGGAGGAAGAAAGGCAGAAGCAGATGGTAAAGGATCTGCCCGCAAGGATATTTATAGAATCGGCTGACCCTGACGAACTCAGCGGTATACCTGCCGATGTGATTTCCACGGTCGGACAGATGCGTTCAAAGGTATTGAAAAAGTACCGTGATGAAATCGACGGCAAGCATCAATGGCTTATAGTTGCTGCGGCATCTCCTAAGTGGGCGAAAAAGGTATTCCCGCACGATGATACCGATACAGCTGTAGAAAAGCTGTGGAACGCAATCTTCTCATGCGTTTATCTTGACGGCAAGAGTGATTGGGAGAAGATATGGAAAGAGCATACCGATACTATGAAAGCAAAGGCTGACTGGCTCAATACTCAGAAGTTCAGAAGCCTTAAATATAAGAGCAGTAACGGAACTGATTTTACCGTGGAGCTTATTCCCGGAGCAAGGTGGTGCGGTGCGGCAGATATAAACCGTGTGAACGGTGCGGCTTATGTTCCGAATATGCCTACAGAGGAAGTATTTATAAGCCCGATGAAGGGCAAATGCGAGGGAAAGCTTGTGGCTACCAAGCCGCTCAGCTGGTCGGGAAATCTGATTGAGGGATTTGAGGTAGAATTTAAAGACGGCAGGGTTTCCGATTGCAGAGCAAAGCAGGGCGAGGATATTCTGAGGAAAATGTTTGCTATGGACAGCGGTGCGTCTATGCTCGGCGAGGTTGCACTTGTACCTAAGGAGTCACCGATAAACCGCTCAGGCCTGCTGTTCATGAATACGCTTTTTGACGAGAACGCTTGCTGTCATGTCGCTGTAGGAGAGGGCTTCCAGGAGGTTATTGAGGGAGCGGAGAATATGACGCTTGAAGAAATACACGCTATGGGTGTAAATGACTCGATAATTCATGTTGATTTTATGGTAGGCTCGGATGACCTTGATATTACAGGTATCTGTGATGACGGCAGGGAGGTTCCGATATTTGTAAACGGAACATGGGCGTGACATATATCGAGGCATAATTTGTCGAATTTATTGAATTGAAAAAAATATATTATGACGCTATTGCATCGTTAAAGAAAATATGCTAAAATATCATTAGCAAAAACATTTTCCCAATACAACGGGGTTGTATCAAACAGCAAAGGATCAGTTGACAATGGTAGTAGCGATATGTGATGACAGCAATACAGATGCCAGGCTGTCACAAAATCTCATAATTAAGTATTTTAAGAAGCACAGAATATCATATGCAGTCAAGACTTATGAAAGCGGTGCAATTTTGCTTGCCGATATTGAAAAGGGCTTGAACTTTGATATTGTGTTTATGGATATTTATGTCGGCGACGAGCTGGGTATAGATATTGCACGGCATTTAAGGAATATGGGTTATGATAACGCCCTGATTTTTTCAACGGTAACTTCCAAATATGCTATTGAAAGCTATAGTGTGGGAGCGGACGGCTATATTTTAAAGCCATATTCCATGGATAAGTTTGAAAGCGTTATTGACAGAGTACTTGAAAAACATGTAGGAGATGTAATGAGAGTAAAGGTACGCAACAGCTTTGTCAATATCCCGTACAACGATATATTTTACATTGAAAGCTGTAATAATCGTTGCATACTTCATACGGAAGCCGAAAAATATTCTATTTATTTCCGACTTGACGAAATAGATGAAATTGTTTCGGGGGAGAACTCACGCTTTTTGAGATGCCACAGAAGCTATATAATAAATATGGATCATGTCACTGCCGTTGATGAACAGTTTACGCTTGACAACGGTGATAATATATTGATAAGAAGTAAAAGCCGTACTCAGATTAAAAAGCACTATCTGGATTACATTCATGAAAAGAGTGCGGTGATATAGATAAGTATTGAAAATGCCCGATTTACAATCAAATCGGGCATTTATTGCTATATATTATTGTTTATAAAATCTGCAATCAGCTCATATACGCTGTCACGTTCTTTTTCCTGAAGTACACTGTGCCTCATTCCGTCACATAATTTCAGTTTTACGTTAAAGCCGTTGCTCCTTAACTGATCGGCTTTGATTTTCGTATATCCGCCCTTATCGCCTACCATATCCATAGTACCGCTGATTAAAAGCATCGGCGGTTTTATTTGTGCGTCTGCAAGGTAGCTTTCCTGCTGTACTTCTTCCGACAGCATAATAAAGCTTTTATAAAAGCGACAGCTGTACATTTTGTTCGTGTAGGGGAGTGCTTCATAATATTCGGCACGCTCAAGGTCGGATGTTACCCATGATACGGTGCATTTCTCGGGAAACGGCTCTGCAACCTTTCCGAAAAGCTTTAAAAATACGTCAGTACTCGGCGTATCAGCACCTTTTGCGGCGATTTCCGCATTTATATCAGCCATTAACGCTTTTGTATTGTGAATATTCGGGCAGCCTGTCAGAATAACACCCCTGTACAGCTTAGTGCCGCAGTGCTTCAAAATATACTGAGCCATTTGCGAGCCGAGGCTGTGACCGAGCAGGAACAGCGGAGAGCCGCTCTGTGATGATATGTATTCCGAAAATGCGTAACATTCGTCGGCAGATGTCTGTAATATATTGTCTGTATCTGTAGGGAGAGCAGTTCTGCCGTGGTCACGGTATTCCGAAAGATATACAGATATACCGTGCCTTGTCATGTAAGCGGCAAATTGCTCGTAGTATTCCGACATCTCACCAAGTCCGTGTATTATCTGTATCTTGGCTTTTTCCCCGTCTGCAAGCCATTTCTTGCAGTACATTCCGTTGTATTCAAATTCTTTTGCAGTCATAAATTCTCCGTAAAAACAAAGCAGGCATTTACAGCCTGCTTATGCTATATATTCAATCAGCTTTCGGAAGGTCCGTCAAGATGGACCTGACCGTTCTCACGCAGATAGAACTGCTTGACAAGCGTATGCATCTCCTTTGCCTGTGCGGCTGTGAGTGCGCTTGCGCTTGCACTTTCTTCTGCTGTTGCGGCATTGTTCTGTACTACCGCCGAGATCTGACCGACGCTTGAAAGCACCTGATCAACCATTGTAGCCTGCTGAGCGGAAACATCGGAAATTTCGTTGATGAGCGTATTTGCATTGCTGAAACGCTCCATTACGCTTTCTATTGTCTGTGCGGTTGAATCCGCAATTGCCGTACCGTTGGAAACAGCTTCAATTGTACTGCTGATAAGCTCGCTTGTTGTCTGAGCGGCCTCTGCCGATTTGCTTGCAAGGTTTCTTACTTCATCGGCAACGACTGCGAAGCCCTTGCCTGCTTCTCCTGCTCTTGCGGCTTCAACAGCGGCGTTGAGAGCAAGAATATTTGTCTGGAATGCAATGTTATCAATAGTGTTGATTATCTTTTCGATCTCTGCGGATTTTTCTTCAATGATCTTCATTGCGGCAAGCATCTTCTGCATTTCTGCGTTGCCCTGCTGTAAATCATGTGTTGCGGTATCTGAAATCTCGCTCACATTTTTTGCGTTTTCAGCGTTCTTGTTTACTCTGCCGGAAATATCCTGTACATAGTCGGAAAGCTCACGGATGGACGCTTCCTGCTCGCTTGTACCCTGAGCAAGCGCCTGTGATCCGCTTGATACCTGCTCAGATGCATCGTAAAGCATAGTCCCCGATTTTTGTATACTCGACATTGAGTTGTTCAGATTGACAAGAATCTGTTCAAATGCGGTTTTTATAGGAATGAATTCACCCTTGTAATCGTAGTTGATAGTGAAGCTGATATTTCCGTATGACATCTGGGTAAGAAGATATGTAAGCTCATCGACCATCTTCTTCAGATACCATTTGGCAGTATTCAGCGAGCCTGCAAGCCTACCTACATCGCTTTCATTGATCTTTACGTTGAATTCCTCGGAAAGCTTACCCTCCGAGAAATTGTCAAGCTCATGACTTATCTTCTTTATCGGCTTCAAAATAGCTTTTCTGAAATAAATGAATAAAAGTATAAATGCGGCTGTTACGATCAGCGCAATACCCTCGATTATCATTGAAAGCATTATTGATGAATGATATACGGGATTATCACTGCCTGCCATTGAAAGAATGTTGACAGTGCATACTGCGATTGTAGCCGCCATCATCGCACAGCAGATAACGCACAGCAGAGTTATTACAAATACCTGACTTTGTGCCTTCTTTTTTACCCAGCCTTTAAATTTTTTCATAAGAAACACCTCTTATATTTACATCTTATAACAAAATTTTATCACAAATGCTGTAATAAGTCAATAAGTCAAGCAACGTATTTGGTGGAATACACTAAAAAAGTAAGCATAAATATACAAGTTGCACGAAAGCCGCCATGAAATGAATCATAGCGGCTTTTGTCCGTTTTGCTTTTTTGTCCGTCAGCTTTGTACAGTAAACAGACGTCTGCAATATTTGTTATCCAGTCCGTGATATAGGAGCATACCGAGTACTCCGCAGGAAATTATCTCGCCTGCGCATACCGTTAGTGCCGAGAACCATATCGCATCGGGTACGCCGTAAGCGTATGTCAGTACAAGCGGTACTATTACGGTATTCGCAATAATAGGCGGCAGAGGGTATAAAACCCTGTGATGCTTTCTCAGAAGATATGTGCCTACCGCTCCTATGAGCGTGGCAAGGCTTCCGAAAATAACGTCCCATATTACCGCACCGGTTAACAGATTCGAGATAACACAACCGATAACCAGTCCCGGAATAGCCGCCGGAGTAAATACCGGCAGGATAGTGAGCGCCTCGGAAAGACGCACCTGAATTACGCCGTTTGCCAGTCCAAGCAGGTTGACAATGTAAGTCAGCACTACATAAATTGCGGCAATAACAGCTCCCTGTGTGATGAACAGGACCTTTTTGTTTCGCATATTAAATTGTCCTTTCGTAGTTTTGATTTATCCGCCGATTGACGGAAAGTGAGGATGTTGCGAACTCACAAATCAAAATTATAGCATCATTGAAAGCAGTTGTCAAGTCAAACCGACAATTATATTACCGCTATGATACTCAGTTTTATATCTTTTAATAAAAAGAAATAACCGCCCAAGCCACCAACTTAACGGTTATTTCTAACTGATTATTATTGAGAGCGACCGTCTGTCGTTTTCCTCTTTATTTATATAATAGCATTGTTTTTTATTGCCGTCAAGCATTTTTCACCACTTCTTGGACCGTTTTTATAAACTCCTTTATATCATCGGGAGCGTTTTTGGCGTACATTATGACAAGTGGAATACTGAGCGGATATTCAAGAGGTATTGTGACAAGTCCGGGATGTATGTCATGCCGGCAGTCAAGAGAAATAAGTACATTGTCCGTTTCCGCACAGCGGTTGAATACGGTCATAGAGCATTTCGCAGAAATCAAGCCTGCCGTAAACCAGATGGAAACACACGTTTTCCAGCAGCAGAAGGTTTTGAAAGAGTACATGGATAAGCATAATACACAGCTTATGTCATGGGGTCCTTTCGCAGAGGGAAGAAACGATTTCTTCACAAACAAGGTACTTTCCGATATAGGCGCAAAATACGGCAAGAGCGTTGCTCAGACAGCACGGCGCTTCCTTATTCAGAGCGGAGTAGTTGTTATACCAAAGTTGGTACACCATGACCGTATCGAGCAGAACTTCAACGTGCTCGACTTTGAGCTATCAGCAGAGGATATGCAGACTATAGCAAAGCTTGACACAGGCAAGAGCCTGTTCTTCTCGCATCACGATCCCGCAACGGTCGAGTGGTTCATGTCTATAGTTTAATTATTGCCTGATATAGATACCCTGATCTTCAATATAATCCTCAAGCTCCTGTTTCATATCCCATATAGCCTCCTCTTTGTCGGCTGACTGTCTGTAGTCGCTTTTATCATCGGGCTGTACGGGCATATCGGGAGCTTTTTTCTTTTCGTCTGTCATATTATCATGTCCTTTCGTAAACATCTGTCTACATTTTATCACATATTTGTTTTTTGTACAATATGTCACAGCACAAATCGGAAACGGCGTATCGGACTGCCTGATAAAAGTTGACATCTTGTTCTAAATGAGTATAATATTTATGGACGAAGAAAGGAAGTTTAATTTGAACACTGATATAAAAGAAAAAAAGAAATCCGCAACTGTTCTAATGACAGAGGGAGCTATCTGGAAGAAGCTGCTTATTTTTTCCGTGCCGCTGATACTCGGAAACCTGTTACAGCAGTTATACAGCACAGTCGACTCGATAATAGTGGGTAACTACGTAGGTAAGGAAGCACTTGCGGCGGTAGGAGCAACAGGCTCTATAGTCAGTTTGCTGATAGCGTTTAGCCAAGGCGCATCGGTCGGCGCAGGTGTTATCATATCGCAGTATATGGGCGCTAAACGCAAGGACGATGTAAAAAGGGCTGTACATACCGCTATGGCGATTGCGGCGATAATCGGTCTTGTGCTGACAATAGCAGGCGTATTTATGAGCAGACTGTTTCTTATATGGATGCAGACACCCGAAAATATCCTTGACAGTGCGTCATCGTATTTACAGATATATTGCGGCGGTCTGCTGTTCAATGTGCTTTATAATATGTGTGCGGGAATATTTAATGCGGCGGGAAATTCAAAAAGACCGCTGATATATCTCGGTGCGGCATCAATTGTCAACATAGCGCTTGACCTGATACTGATACAGGGCTTCGGTATGGGCGTTGAGGGTGCGGCGATAGCGACCGATGCGAGCCAGCTTGTTTCCTGTGTTATGGCTATAGTCTATATGATAAGGGTGAATGCCGATTATAAGTTGTTTATCCGTCAGATAAGAGTGCATAAGGATATGGCTCTGAGGATCATAAAGATAGGTCTGCCGACAGGTATTCAGAACATGGTCATATCATTCTCAAACGTGCTTGTACAGGCGAGCGTGAACGGCTTCGGCTCAGACGCAGTTGCAGGCTTCGGCGCATATCTTAAAGTCGACGGCTTCAACATTCTGCCTGTACTCAGCATAAGCATGGCGGTGACTACCTTTGTCGGTCAGAACTACGGCGCAAATAAGCCCGAACGTGTAAAGAAAGGTATGTGGACAGCGCTCGGTATGGGTGTTGTGTACACGATCATAACAGGTATTCTGCTTCTTGTATTTGCAGACCCGATAATAAGACTGTTTGCAAACGACGATGCGGTAGCCGCCTGCGGTGAAACGGCGATGAAATACTTCTGCCCGTTCTATTTCCTGCTTGCTATTATGAATGTGCTTGCGGGCGCTGTAAGAGGTACGGGCAAGAGCGTACCGCCGATGCTGATACTGCTGTTTGCAATGTGTATTTTCAGAATATTCTGGATATGGTTTACAGTACCGCTGTTCCCGACTATAGACGGCGTTTATATGCTTTACCCCGTATCATGGGTTATTGGTGCAGGGCTTATGGCGCTGTACACATGGAAGGGCAAGTGGATGCCGAAGATAGAATAATGGCGGACAATTCAAGTGAATATAGAGATAACGCAGTACTGCCATAACGATACTGCGTTATTTTTTTACACATCGGCACATTTCCCTATTGACGAAAACGATTACATGTGCTATGATAGCGGTATCACATTGCACGGCGGTGCAGAAAATGTATTGCGTGCGACGGAGGAGATTATGGAGAACAAATATAAATTCAAGGACAGCTCGCTGTCATTTGACGAACGTGTAAAGGATCTTATATCAAGGCTTACCATAGAGGAAAAGGTGGGCTTGCTTCCAAGCCACATGGCGGCAGTGCCGCGGCTCGGTATAGGCGAATGGTTTGTTGGTGCGGAGGTCGCCAGGGGATATGTTTCACGAGATCCCGATGAGCCGACAACTGTATTTCCCCAGCCGATAGGACTTTCAGGTACATTTGATACTGAGCTTATGGAGAAAGCGGGGCTTGCGGCAGGCAGGGAGGCGAGAATACTTAATAAGCGCCACCCAAGCGGTCATCTTATGCTGTGGGGGCCTACCGTTGACCTTTGCAGGAATCCGCTTTGGGGACGCAACGAGGAGGGCTACGGCGAAGACCCGTTCCTTACGGGTGAGATGTCGGCGGCGTATACAAAGGGTCTTGCCGATAAGCACGGAGAGTATTTGCAGTCCGTACCGACATTAAAGCACTTCTGTGCAAACAATACCGAAAATGAGCGTGGAACGGCTTCCTCTGATATTGAGCCGAGAACGCTTCACGAATACTACTATGCCGCATTTGAGCGGCCGATAACCTGCGGCGGTGCGTATTCCGTAATGGCGGCGTATAATGAGCTGTCAGGCGTACCTGCGGTCATAAACCCCGATATTCAGAAAATCCTGAAGGATAAATGGGGTCTTGGCTTTGTTGTAACGGACGGCGGAGATTTTTCACAGAATGTTGCGTTCCACGGATACAGCACTTCCCATGCCGAAACCATAGCGCTTGCAATAAAGAACGGCACTGACGTTATGACGGACTGCGAGGACGTTGTTGTCGCCTCAGCACTTGAAGCTGTAAAAAGCGGACTGGTATCGGAAAAGGATATAGATAAGGCTATTTATAACAGCCTACTCGCAAGATTCAGACTGGGTGAGTTTGATGAAAAACACCCGTTCTCCGATATTGATGAAGCATTGCTTGACTGCGATGAGCATAAAAGGCTCAACCACCGTGCGGCTCTTGAACAGATCGTTCTGCTCAAAAACAGCGGCATACTTCCGCTTGATACCAAAAAGAGCATTGCGGTTATCGGACTTAACGGCAACTGCAATCTTATGGACTGGTACACAGGCTATTCGTCATATAATACGACTGTTCTTGACGGAATAAAAGCAAAATTTGCAGGAGCAGAGTATGACAATGCCTGCGACCGTGTCGTTATAAAGTCAAAGCTCACGGGAAAATATCTCGGTGTCGCCGATGATGATACGGTGAGTGCAATTTACGAAAATAATGACCCCAGAGCGCTTTTTGAAAAGGCAGAGTACGGTCACGACGAAACAACTTATCGCTCGCTTTACAACAATAAATACATAACCGAAAGCTCCTGCAAGTGCGACAGTGAAGGCACTTATCGCTGGTTTTCACAGGAGATAGTGAAGCCTCAGAAGCACGGCGGCAATATCCTTTACCGTACATATTTCGGCAAGGCTCTCGGCTGTGACGGTAGCGGAAAGCTTATGCTTATAAAGCAGTTTGGTCTTACGGATAACAAGCTGTTTACGGAAGAAATAATTTCCGATGGAATAGAAAGAGCGGCGGCGCTTGCAAAAAAAGCCGATGCGGCAATAGTCTGCATAGGAAACGACCCGATGATAGTTGCCCGTGAAATGTACGACAGAAAAACGCTTGCGCTCCCTGCTCACGATTCGGCACTTGCGAGAGCGGTTTACCTTGCCAATAATAATTGCGTGCTGACGCTTGTTTCAAGCTATCCGTTTGCCGTATGCGAGGAACAGGAGTATATGCCTGCGATAATCTATACCACCCATGCAGGACCCGAACTCGGCAACGCCTTTGCCGAGGTTATCAGCGGTGAATATTCACCCGCAGGCAGACTGGCACAGACATGGTATAAGAGCGAATATGAGCTTGCACCGATAGAAAGCTATGATATTATAGAAAACGATATGACCTATCTTTATTATAAAGGCAAGCCGCTCTATCCTTTCGGACACGGACTGAGTTACGCAAGGTTTGAGTATTCCGATCTTGAAGTGACCGAACATGACGACAGCATTGATATTTCGCTTGACGTCAAAAATTGCTCCGATACAGACGGTGATGAAGCAGTGCAGATATATTTCCGTATGGAAGATCCGTCGGTAAAGCGTCCGCTGAAGCAGCTTACCGCATTTACCCGTATTCATATCAAAGCAGGGCAGACGCACCGTGTGGAATTTAATATAAGCAAGGCGGAGCTGCGTTTTTACGATGTGAGCCGTGAGCGCTTTGCGATAGAGCAGGGCAGATATACGTTCATGGCAGGCTCATCAAGCGAGGATATACGGCTCAGTAAGACGCTTGAAATAAGCGGCGAAATAATACCGCTGAGAGAGCCTTGTAAGGGAATATCCGCAAAAAATTATGACGGTAAATATAATACCAAAATGCAGTACAGCAAAAAGCTTGAACAGCACTATATGCTCGGCGGAGGGCTGATATATAATAACTGTGTTCTCCGCGACGCAAAAAATATAGAGATAGTTTGCGGAAGCCGTGTCAACAGCGGCAAAATAACGGTAAGCTACGGCGGTGTGACGCTGTGCGAGGTGCAGGTGCCGCCGACCGTGGATATTACAAGGTTTGACACAGCTTCGGCACAGCTTGA